>NZ_NOLI01000123.1:0-24068 GCF_002245975.1 Nostoc sp. 'Peltigera membranacea cyanobiont' 213
CATAGAAAAAACAGTTCGCAGTCAAGTATTAGAACTAGTCAGCCCAGAAATAGCCCTTTTTTTATCGAACAAAAAACAGGAACCAAAGTAGGTAAAACCAGGAAAATCAAAAGCCTAGTAGGGGAACTGAAATTAAAAGCCAAACAGCTTATGAGACTAGGTTTAAAGCCAAGAAGTCGTTTAAGTCCATTACTTCAAAAGTGCTGTTTAAGGCTATCAGCAAATGAATCATACCAAAAAGCAGAAATCGAGATTGAGGCATTAACAGGGGTGAAAGTTGGTCACACGACACAACAAAAACTAGTTCTCGAACAGGATTTTCAGCTACCATTTGCAAAACAAGCTGTGTCAGAAGTGAGTGTGGATGGGGGAAAAGTCCGACTTAGGGGACAACCGAAAGCAGGTTGTCACTGGCGAGACTATAAAACTGTTCGTCTACAAGGGATTTACTATGGTGCGTTTTTTGATGACAACCAGTCATTAGTTGATTATGTCAATAGCCAGCGTCTTGTTAATCCGTTAGTCTGCTTGGGTGATGGTCATGATGGTGTGTGGAATCTCGTCAAAGAGTTTGGTAAAAGTGAAAATTTTGAACGTTGGGAAATTTTAGATTGGTATCACCTCAAAGAAAATCTCTATAAAGTTGGCGGTTCTTTAAAGCGGCTAAAAGCTGCTGAAGCTCTGTTATGGCAAGGTCAGGTAGATAATACTCAAGCTTTATTTCTTCATTGCCGAGGTAAACAGGCGAAGAACTTCATTGCTTACAGCGCTTCCGGCTATTATGCAATACAGTTTTTTTCCTTGCCCTCTCCTATCAAAGCTTTCAGATTTGGGGATGTACCTCATAGCTGCCGTAAGTGCTGTATCTTGAAAAACATCGCTCTCGTATTGTCAACTATGCCTATTACCAGGCTGAACAACTCTGTTCTATTGGTTCTGGAGCAGTTGAATCTGCTATTAAACAAATTGGTGCGAGGATTAAAATTTCTGGCGCACAGTGGAATGTTGATAGTGTTAATCACATCCTCTCTATTCGTTGTGCTTATCTTAATGGTTTACTTGCTATTTGAGTGTTTCTGCCAAAAGTGGATGCTCCCTACTGCAAGTGCTTCAGGGTAAAAGCCACCTCATATTGTTAATCCAGAAGTTTGGCACAATTTTCCAAACCTGCAATGAGAACCATTATATTTCTTGAATATGCAAACTAAAGTTGTTAGCGATCGCCCCTTAACAAATACGCCTGCTGTTTCAGGTTTTACTCGATTTTGGGATAATGTTCAAACGATCGCAGGCCCTTACTGGTATCCAACAGATCCCAAGGGAAGGTCATTTTCAGAGGTGATTGGCTCATGGGGAATGCTCACTCTCCTCATCTTATTAATCTTTGGGCTTGTGGGCGTAACTGCCATTAATAGCTTTGTTGATCGCTATTTAATTGATGTCATAATTCAAGATAAAGATATTTCTAAGTTTTTCAAGGCGTTATCGCTTTACGGCATTGGACTGCTCTCGGTCACGCTCTTGACAGCATTTACTAAATTTGTCAGAAAAAAAATCGCCCTTGATTGGTATCAATCCATCAATAAGCAGATTTTAGAAAAATATTTGAGCAATCGCGCCTACTATAAAATCAATTTTATATCCGATATTGATAACCCAGATCAACGTCTATCCCAAGAAATCGAACCTATTACCAGGATTGCTCTCAATTTTGCAGCTACTTTTTTAGAAAAAGTCCTGGAAATGACAACTTTTTTAATAATTCTTTGGTCAATTTCCCAAATAGCCGCAGTTATTCTGCTTATTTATACGATTATAGGCAATTTGATTGCTGTTTACTTGAGTCGAGAATTAGATAAAATTACTCAAGACGAACTTGAATTTAAAGCCGACTACACTTATAGCCTAACTCATGTTCGGAATCATGCTGAATCGATAGCTTTTTTTCAGGGAGAAAACCAAGAATTAAATATAATTCAGCGCCGATTTAATAATCTCCTAAAAAATTCTGCAAGCAAGATTGACTGGGAGAGAAATAAAGACATTTTTAACAGAGGATATCGGTCTATTATCCAAATATTTCCGTTTTTAATATTTGCACCTGCATATATTCGCGGTGAAATTGATTTCGGACAAGTTAATCAAGCAGTTATCGCTTGCAGTATGTTTGCTAATGGTATCGCCACATTAATAGATGAATTTGGGACTTCGGGAAGATTTTCTAGCTACGTTGAGCGTTTATCTGAGTTTTCAGATGCTTTAGAAGAAGTAACTAAGCAACCCGAAAATATCAGTACTATTAAAANTAATAGAAGAAAACCGTCTCGCTTTTGAGGATGTCACCTTACAAACACCGAATTATGCCCAGGTAATCGTTGAAGATTTATCGTTGTCTGTTCAACCGGGAGAAGGTTTATTGATTGTCGGCCCTAGTGGTCGAGGTAAAAGTTCTCTATTGAGAGCGATCGCTGGTTTGTGGAATGCGGGAACTGGTCGTTTGGTGCGACCTCCTTTAGAAGAAGTCTTGTTTTTGCCTCAACGCCCGTATATAATTTTGGGAACTTTGCGTGAACAGTTACTCTATCCTAATACCAGTCGTCAAATGACCGACGCAGAACTCAAAGAAGTTTTGCAACAAGTTAACCTACAAAACTTACTGAGTCGAGTCGATGGCTTTGATACAGAAGTTCCTTGGGAAAATATATTATCGATAGGAGAACAACAACGTCTTGCTTTCGCACGACTGTTAGTTACTCATCCTAGCTTTACTATCTTAGATGAAGCAACTAGTGCTTTAGATTTGCAAAATGAAGGAAGCTTGTATCAACAATTACAAGACACGAAAACAACATTTATTAGTGTAGGACATCGGGAAAGTTTATTTGACTATCATCAATGGGTTTTAGAACTTTCGCAAGATTCTAGTTGGCAACTGGTGACTGTGCAGGATTATCGAAATCAAAAAGCAATAAATATTCAAAGCACGCCTAATAATGAGTCGCAAAATCAATAACAAGTATTGATGAAAGCAATCACAAGTGAAGGGTTTTCTCATAAGGAAATAAGTGAATTAACTAACTATTCCCTTAGTACTATTAGAAGTAAAGCAAGTAAAGGAGATTTTATTACTACTAGGGACGGATTGACGTACCGCTATGACAAGAACCCAAGTATGTTGAAATGGTTGAAAGTTTAGCGGTTAGATAATCTGTTCAGTCTGTTAAAGTATTGCCTGTGAAAGAATAGTTTTCTATTTTGATTTATAAAAATCGTCCTTGCTCAGAACCCCAGCTTTTTTAAAAAAGTCGGGGTTTTTGTTGTTCACTAATGATTTATGAATAGTGTGTATAGGAATCTGGTTTATTACTAAACATAATTATGTATGAAAGAAGTTAACGGCAAAGAAAACAAGCAAGAGTATGGGTAGGGCGAACGCACGGTATTTTTAAAACTGATGCTGGATACAGGATATTGACGAAAAAATAGGTTAATTCAAGAAACGCTGAAACCCTGCTATTAAAGGATTCTTATACTTTAGATGCGTTTGGTCTGAGAGTAGGGGCGGGTTTAAAAATGTTATTAATTACTAATGATGATCTCGGCGAACCCACCCCTACTTGTTCAATAATCAAATAAAATTGCTAGAGTTTGATATTGATTACTTAACTTGATAATTATTAAATAATTTTTTCTTAATTTTCTTAACTTTCTTAAGTACCTGACACTAATTATTTCTTAACTGGATTAACTAACCTTGAAAATATATTTAATTAATGATATATTTTTAGTTAGAAAAACAATTTACTGCCAGGAAAAATTTATGCCTAAAAACACAGTCAAAACAGGGAATGTTGTAGCGGTACCATTCTTTGCGCGTTTCTTGGAAGAGCAAGCTACTGAAGGAACAGAAGTCCCTTGGACTTACAAGTTTCCTTCAGATTTGGAAGATAAATAACTTATTTACTCTTCTACATCTGAAAGTACCTTGATGATCGAGGACGAGAAAACGTTGTGTTTACGACTCCAGTTACAAATGACGATCTGGAGAATATGGAAGGGCTGCGTTTTTGTCCGATGACCTTTCAAGAAAAGGTGCCCAAGGCGCTGGAGTTGCGGACAACTATTATTGGACATCGCGTATTTACTGCCGCAGTAGATTCTCAAACCTTAGAAGGATCTACTTACGACTGGCGCAAAGAGGGGAGAGCCTTAGTTAAAAATTGGCAACCCTACGACTTGCCAGAAGATATTGAGAAAAAACTGCTCAAACTGATGGCTTATTTTGGCTTAAACTATCGAGCAATTGATATTATTGTCACGCCGGATGGTTGCCATGTATTCCTCGAAGTTAACCCAGTCGGGGAATTTTTTGGGATGGAGATATATCCACCACACTACCCCATTTCGCAGGCGATCGCAGAAGTATTACTGACTAATAAAAATTAGGGAATTGAGCCTTGTGTATTTTTCTTGTCTTCTATTTTGAAAGGTGTTAGTGGCTTTTTATTATTAACTTTACTAATATTAAATCCTTTATTTAAAAGTAAAAATTATTGACATTTGGAGATTAAACCCTTGTGATAAACCTAGTAAATACACAAACAGTTTTAACATTTGATGGGGTAAATGATTATATAGATTTTGGCAGAAACGATATTGGCGGCGTTTTCGCTCAAGGGAGTTCAGCTTTTACGGTTTCAGGATGGGTAAATCCACATGAACTAACAAATAAAGCCACTAGTTACGGGACGCGGAATGTATTTTTTGCCCGTTCTTCAGAGAGATTCAGCGATAATTTTGAATTTGGCATCAGTGAAACAGGAAGCCTAGATGTCTACATTGATGAAAGTGTTAACAAAAATATCAAAACCTTTGGGCAAGGAGAATTAACTATAGGGCAATGGCACTTTGTTGCTATTGTTTTTAATAGTGGTCAGCTAACCGTATATCTTGACGATCGTCAATACAGCGATTCTCTCAGAGGTTCATCTTTAAACAAAGCTACAAGTTCTATAACTCTGGGAGCAACGTTACACAAACAAGTCTATTTCAAAGGACAATTAGCAAATATTAGCGTTTGGAATTCTCCCTGTACTCAAGCACAAATCCAGACTCATCGTTGTGGGCTAATAGTCGGGGATGAATCAGGATTAGTGGCTTACTGGAAATTAGACGATGGGCAAGGTACAACTGTCAAAAACCAAGCTGGAAAGTCCTATCAAGGAAATTTTCGTGGTAATCCTATTTGGACTTTAGCAGAAATTCCATTTGCAACACAATCATCAAATCCAGTTCCATTTGCAGCAGAATTATCCAATCAAGAAGATATTCAACTTGAAGAGATCCAAACTGAGACAGCAGTTATTCCTGAAGAAAATATCTCACCACTAACCACAAGTTTATTAGCAGCAACGGTATCGTTAGTAAGCGACGACGAAAACCAACCAAAGGAAATTCAACAGACACAAACAAACAGCGAAGAATCCGAGATTATTCCAACTGCTCGCGCTCTCGAGCCACATGACGAAGAAACCAAAGCAGACCAAACTGAAGATCCCGTCAATATCCAACAAGCACAAATATTAACTCAGGAGGAATCGCCAGAAACTATGAATACAGAAGCCCGTCCCAAATATAAAATACTTTCCATTGATGGAGGCGGTATTCGAGGCATTATTCCTGCATTACTCCTATCAGAAATTGAAAGGCGGACGCAAAAGCCTATATTCAGTTTGTTTGATTTAATTACTGGGACTTCCAGTGGTGGAATTTTAGCACTTGGACTAACTAAACCCCGATTAAGTTCTGATGTATCTGATAACTTGCCAGTAGCTGAATACACTGGTGAGGATCTCCTACAGTTCTTTCTTGAGTATGGGGTAGAAATATTTTATGAGCCGTTGTTTGAAAGACTACTTGGCCCATTAGAGGATATATTTCTCCAGCCTAAATATCCTTCCGAAAGCAAAGAAGAAATTTTCAGGAAATATTTTGGTAACGCCCTTATAGAAAATAATCTCAAAGAAGTTTTTGTAACGAGTTACGATATCGAGCAGCGAATTCCGATATTTTTTACAAACAAACTAGAAAAACAGCAAATAGAATCTAAGAATTTTCAGAAGTTATGTGGGGGTTTTTCGCTCCTAGATGCAGCATTGGCAACTAGTGCCACTCCGACTTATTTTGCTCCTCACCGGATTGTAAACCCCCACAATAGCGGCATCGCCTATACTTTAATCGATGGTGGAGTATTTGCTAATAATCCAGCCCATTTAGCTATTTTAGAAGCACAAATTAGTAGTAAACAAAAAGCTCAAAAACTCCTCAATACAGAAGATATTTTAGTAGTTTCTTTAGGTACAGGTTCGCTGACGAGTGTCTACCCTTATAAAGAAGTCAAAAATTGGGGACTCTTGCAATGGGGAAGACCGCTTTTAAATATTATGTTTGACGGTAGTAGTGAAGTGGTAGCCGGAGAATTAGAACAGTTGTTTGAACCTAGCGAAAAAGAAGCTCAAAGTTTTTATTATCGCTTTCAAACATTGTTAGATAGCGAACTAGAAGAAATAGATAATACCAAACTCCAAAATACTCGTCAGCTACAAGCTATAGCCCATCGATTAATATCTAACAAAAGTCAACAAATCGATGAACTGTGTAGTCTTTTGTTGGGCTAAATCAGATTCCTTACATCTTGCATTAGTTAGCTGGTGCAAGATGTAAGATTTTTAATTTCTTCACAAAAGGAATTAGTAATGACTCTCTTATACCAATTCACTTAAATTACGAAACAGATGTAAACCCCGAAAGGGAAGTATCTCTAAGTTTTTTAATTGCGTTAGCGGAGCGGGGCGTTAGCCCATTGCGAATTGGTATTAGTCATGTTTTCACTTTATAAGGATTGTAGGTAAGTACAATGGATGAACTCGTCAAAAAAATTTCTGGTTTAGGTCTTCCTGGCATACTTTTCGTGATTGCAACTGGTGCATCAGGGGGTAATGTCGCCGCCGTTGTCGCTATGCTTTCAACGCTGGGCGGGCCTTTAGGACTCTTAGGAGGTTTAGGGTTGCTTGGGCTGGTAGCCATTCTAGGGGAATATATAGCGGGATTTGGAATTGAAAACATTCTCAAGCTCGTCTATACAGAACGTAGCAAAACTGAATCTGTCAGATTTCTTCTCAAAGAAATTCAAGAATTGCCCATTTCAGATGAGTTAAAGCTCAAACTGAAACATCATATTAGCCCAGTAGTCGTCACTGAGCCTGACCAAGACCCTTTTCCGAGAACAGTCGAAATTGTTGATGAGGAACCATCGATCTAGTACCGTAAGACAAAAGTCAAAAAGCTTATAATACAAGCTTTTGAACTTATCTAAAAGGAAAAATGGCCTTTGAGTCTAACCTGATTCTCAAAGGCCATTTCAAAGTTTCTGTGTAATTAGTAACGGCTACATTTTTAGAATATGCAAACTCCATCTGTGCGTGAGGAAAATACAATAAATCCTTTTTCAGCCTTGATTCAATTTTGGCAGGATGTGAAAGTAGTTGCTGGTCCTTATTGGTATCCAACAAAAGCAGAAGGAAGAGCATTTTCAGATGTGATTCGCTCATGGGGAATGCTGATTTTCTTAGTATTATTAATAGTCGTGATTGTTGGTGCAAATGCGGCAAATAGTTACTGGAATCGCTATGTAATTGATATTGTTATTGAACAGAGAAACCTTGATAAATATAATGGTACTTTATGGCTGTCCAGTCTCATTATTGTCGGGATGGTCTTATTAGTAACTCTTTTGAGATATGTCAAAAAAAAAGTAATTCTTGACTGGTATAAATGGCTCAATCTTCATGTTTTAGAAAAATATTTAAGCAATCAAGCTTATTATAAAATCAATTTTAAATCTGATATAGATAATCCAGATCAACGCTTATCCCAAGAAATAGAACCCATTACTAGTATTGGCTTGAGATTCTCATCTTCTTTACTAGAAAAATCTTTAGAAATGGGAAGTTCTTTGATAATTCTCTGGACAGTTTCTTCACAAATCGCAATTTATTTAGTTATTTATACAATTATAGGTAATTTAATAGCTGTTTACTTGAATCGAGGAATAAATAAAGTTAATCAAGAAGAACTTGCATTTAAAGCAGATTTTGCTTATTGCTTAACTCATGTTCGTAATCACGCTGAATCAATCGCTTTTTTTCAGGGAGAAGATGAAGAATTAAATATAATTCAGCGTCGATTTAATAATGTTTTAAAAACTGCTGAACGTAGGGTGAATTTAGAGAGGGGACAAGACGCTTTTGGTAGAGCATATCAGTCTGCTATTAGCGTATTCTCGATGTTTATTCTTACACCTCTGTTTCTTCAGGATCAAATTGATTATGGACAAATTAACCAAGCTAGTTTTGCTTGCTTTATGTTTTCTAATGCTCTTGGAGAACTAATATCTGAGTTTGGGATTTCGGGGCGATTTTCTGGTTATGTAAAGCGTTTAGCAGAGTTCTCAGATGCGCTACAGGCTGCTAGTAAACAACCAGAAAACGTCAGCACTATTAAAATTATAGAAGATGAACGTTTAGCTTTTGAGAATGTCACTTTACAAACACCAAATTATGAACAGGTGATCGTTGAAGATTTATCGTTGTCTGTTCAACCGGGAGAAGGTTTATTGATTGTCGGTCCCAGTGGTCGAGGTAAAAGTTCTCTGTTGCGAGCGATCGCTGGTTTGTGGAATGCGGGAACTGGTCGTCTCGTGCGTCCTTCCCTAAAAGAAGTATTATTCTTACCCCAACGCCCTTATATCATTTTAGGGACTTTGCGCCAACAGTTGCTTTATCCTCACACAAACAGGGAAATGAGCGACAAAGAACTTGAACACATTTTGCAACAAGTTAACCTGCAACACTTACTTACCCGCGTAGATGGCTTTGATACTGAAGTTCCTTGGGAAAATATATTGTCTTTAGGAGAACAACAACGCCTCGCTTTTGCCCGGCTATTAATTACACATCCTAGTTTCACTATCTTAGATGAAGCAACGAGTGCTTTAGATTTAAATAACGAGGGTAATTTATATCAACAGTTACAATCAACGAAAACAACTTTTATCAGCGTTGGTCATAGAGAAAGCTTATTTAATTATCATCAATGGGTTTTGGAATTGTCACAAGATTCCAGTTGGCAACTTCTTCGTGTACAGGATTATCAGTTGCAAAAAGGAAAACAAACTGGCATAAACAATCTTGAAAAGCACGAAATCACAATAGATGTTACACCCAATAGTAAATCCAAGAGACAACCAGAAAGATTTACAGAGATAGGCACAGTTGTAGGGCTTTCTCATAAAGAAATGCAAGCATTAACGGACTCTAGTATTAACACCATCAGAAGCAAGGCTAGCCTTGGCAAGCCTATTACTACTAAAGATGGCTTCACCTACCGCTATGAGAAAGACCCGGAGGTGTTGAAATGGATAAGAACTTAACGATTTCAGGAGAAACATGAGTAATAGCAACCTTTCTGATATAGAAATAGAAATTTTACTATTGGGTAAATGGCGTTTTAATACGTTTTCAGAAAAAATCACTATTGAATTTAAAGATGATATGACTTATGAGCAAACTAGGGTTCAAATATTGCTTTTCTCCAAGCCAAAGGAACTAATAACAGGTAATAAATTTACTGGGGTATGGTATGTCAGCAAAGAAAAATTATATTTAAATGTTAAAAATATGCCGAAATCATTTTTTAATTTCCAGATACCATTAGCTTTTAAGATTTCTATTGCAGATATCATAGCTACTTTAGGCTCTGTGTTTATGCCAGAAATTTATGAAGTTATTACAATTAATACTTCGAAATTTGTCATAAAGGATAAAGAGCAATCAATTATAGGGACAAAAATAAATAAGAACCCAAGTTTTGGATTATAAAACTTGGTTGTGTTGCATAAAGTAAAACTAGAATTTTCTCGTTAAGTCTCTCAATATGGTTGTCAACCTTTTTTAGGCAGGCAGGAGCTACAGATGGACACCCCATTATCTGCTTATTAGGAGCCAAAAACGCAAAACAATAGTCATGATGAAGAAGCGATCGCTTAATACTTGCATCTGTGCAACAGATTATGCTGGGGCATCTGCCCGAAAAAGAGATTTGTACACAATTAATAAATTCTTACAATTTGGGACTCGTATTTCCCATCGATTTGGTGTACCTTGTTAATTCTGTGCAATTTATTTATACCTAACTTCTCCCAAATTTACTCAGACAAATTTTAAGCCAATGCCTTCGAGAGAACAGCCCATGAAAACTTCTAATGAGATACACACTAAGAAAATCATCAAAAAATCCGATAAGCTCACCCTGAGACAGATGAAATTAATCGAAGAAGCAGAAGACCAACTTCAAGAAGCTAATACTGTCAATTCATCAACCCCTGTGGTTGAGGAGAAACCAGTAGCGATTTCAGAGCCTAGAGTTCCTGACTATGTTCCATTTCTTGACAATCCTCCAGTACAATCTGTGGGTAATTCCGGCTGGCAGGTTTCTGATGTCTGGCGGGATATTCGGGTGGATGATTTCTGTAGTTAATTTAAAGCAGGCAATTTGTATTCCCAGACGGTTGACCATCAAGGCGCTTGCATTTATCCACGATCCGAATCTTAGGGATTGAGGGACAGGCATCAAGCAAGGGAGAAAAGTTTTCCCGAAGGCATACTTGTGCAGCCTGCCCCTCAATACTTCGTTAAACCACGCCCTATGGCAACTGCCTGAGCAACTTTTGTAAACTATCTTTGCACCAAGTCAAAGTTATAGTTGCATCGTGCTTATAATAACTTACGGCTAACTATAACTGAAAGTTAGCACCCTGTAAGTGTGTATCGCTAGATTAGGCATCAGAGGCGATACCAAAGACAAGCAAAATTTATCGGCAACGCAATAGTTTCTATGGTTCTTGGCAACTTTTGGTGATCTCACTTGGGGGAAGGCAGAGGGCAGAAGGCAGAAGTCGGAAGTCAGAAAGATATAATTGAGATACTTCAAACTTTACTCCATCAAACATTTGAGGGATAAGCCTCAGCAAGTCCTATGTCGGTGCTAACTCACTTATTACCAGATTCAACCAATCTGAAACTTGAGAATTGCCTTCTTGACAAGATAAAAACTCAGATAAATTTGATTGTTTCCGCAATCAGTAGAGTAGTTAACTGTCCAGTTTGTAATCAACCAACTCACCGAATTCATAGCCGCTACGAACGTAAGTTAACAGACCTGCCCTGGGCTGATTACAGCATTACCCTACAGTTACGGGTGCGAAAGTTTTTTTGCATTAACACTTTATGTAAACGACGCATCTTTACCGAAAGGCTGACAAGTGTAACCGCACCTTGGGCGCGAAGGACTCTGCGTTTAGGGCAACGACTGAGCGCAATTGGTTTATCTCTGGGCGGTGCAGCAGGGATAAGACTCTCAGAGCAATTGGGGGTAACAACTTCTCGCAATACACTATTAAATTTAGTCCGCTCCATCCCACTACCACCAATCGTAACGCCACATACTCTTGGGGTAGATGATTTCTGTTTTCGTAAATGTAAAACTTACGGCACAGCACTAATTGACCTGGAGCGCAGACGACCAATTGCGCTACTAAAAGATGCTAAGGCTGAAACCTTGGCAGAATGGTTAAAAACTCACCCTGGTGTCAAAGTCGTTTCACGAGATCGGTCAAAAACTTATGAAAGTGGTATTCGTCAAGGCGCACCAGATGGTAGAAATTCTAGATGAACAGATACCAGAGTGTGAAGGTAGAAGTAACCCGCGAGTTGTAAAAAAACTAGAGCTAAATTTCCTTCCAAGAAACCCATACATAAGGGATCTGGGGCTAAAATTGAAACACTCAAATTCTCTGTATATAACACTGCTTAGAGCTTAACCGAACCGTATTGTGATATCTGTGCAAAGTGATCAGCAATTGTAATTTTGGGCTTGAGTTTCACGCTTTTCTTGGGCAATATTGTTACTTTTACAATGACATTACCATCAATGCCCCATTGCTTATCCTTCATACCACACGCGATCGCTGCCTTTATCCTTTATTTAGTATCTATGTACTATACTTAGATGCGTTTGCCCTGAGCTACGGAGGAGATTAACGCAGACCTGTTGTTGCGTAGTCAAACAATATGTGCCTTGTTCGTAACTCATTCAGTTTTTGTACAAACTGGATTATAAATTTACGGACAAGTCTACTGGCAGTAAACATCAGCGTTCTGCGTTGATTAAGATAAAAGATGGAAGTTCATCATAAAATCATGAGCATCATTAGCAATATCATGCCACTCATTAACAGCTACATTAAGATTTGCAATTGTCAGTACCATGTCAGTATTGGTATTATTTAACGTGTTAATATTAGAAATTGTTTTATCTAATTCGGTGTTAATAGTTCCCCACACATCTTCCAATTTCACAATCAATGGTAATGTTTTTTGTACTTCATCTAATAATTTAGTGGTGATATCAAGTAAAGATGTCATCTGACAGATAAACTCATCGAAAATACCTAAAGTATTTTTGCCGAAAGTGACGATAGATTGACGTGCTTTAGCTAAAAGTTCCTGAGTTGATTCTAACTCTGTCTTATGTTTTTGAAGCACATCTACATATTTAAACAATCCATTGTAAGTCTTTCGAACATTAGCCTTGTAATTAGTATTAATTTGTTGTAACCCATTTAATAATTGACAAATATTTTCCCAATCTGGTGTATCCAAGCCAAGAAGTTGAATAACAGACCCAAAATGTACTTCTGCTTTTTTTCCATAATCATATAAATCTCCTGCCAATTGATAAACTGCTGCCAAAGTATTATCAATAAAACTATGGGTTAAGTCATTTATATCCTGTAAAATTTGATAAGGATTGTTAATTGAGGGAACGTTGGTTAAAATTTCGGAGAGAATTGAATTTTTTGAGAGAATTGAATCTAACAGACTCCTTAAATTATTAAGTAATGATTGAATGGATTGCCATTCTGACAAAGAGATTAGTATTTTATTATCGTCTTTGAATGGAGTAGGAGCAAAAAGAATGTTGGCTAAGTTATTGTCAGTCATATCTTTTCAGTTTTAGAGGATATTTTAAAAGTCCTCTGGTGGGTAGTAAAAAATTTTAGATCCCCCTAAATCCCCCTAGAAAAGGGGACTTGAATTCTGGTTCCCCCCTTTTCTAGGGAGGCTAGAGGGGATCAAAAAGTGCCAAAAATTATTACTAACCACTTTTTAAACAACCTCTTAGTTATCAATCAGTCTTCAATCCAGATTTTAGGACGTTGTCTTGAATTTTTATTAATGAGGTAGCTCAGAGATTATTATTTCTAAACTACCTCATTGCCTTAAGTTGAGTGAATCAATTAGTTAGTGAGTGTTGAAGATAAGCCCGAAAGAGCTTGAGCTTTGACCTCATCTGAAGCTTGCTCGATCCCGACTATATGAAAGTTCATCATATAGTCATGGGCATCATTAGCAACATCATGCCACTCATTAACAGCAGTCGTGAGATTAGCCGTTGTTACTACAACATCTGGTTTGGTATCACTATCAGTATTGATATTGGTAATAGCTTTATCCAATTCAACGTAAATTGTATTCCAAGCATCTTGGATCTTCGTTATTAAGGGTAGCGTGCTACTAATATCTTGTTGCAAATTTCGATTAGTTTTTACTGTGGTCGTCATTTGTGCTGTGTTTCGGTTAATTGTTTCAATCTTAACGGTTTTGTCATGGATAACGGCTAGAGACTGATTGATAATCCCTTGTTGTTGACGAATATCTGTCTTGCGGTCTATTGATATAGTTATAGCAACAATCGAACCAATTGGCCATACCCATGCGTAGTACACAATATTTTTGATATCTTGTTGATCCTTAAGGATTGTTGTCTGTGCCGCATCAATCTTATCCTTTTCACCTTGAATGTCATTGTTTAATTGCTTAACTTCTCCACCATTAGCATAAATAATCTCATTCTCTGCTTTAACAGCATCTTTTAAAGGATTTTGCTGTGAGGCAATATGTTCACCATAATCCTTAGTCTGGTCATAAACATCTTTGGCGTTGCCTCGATAATTAGTCGTTGTATCACGTAACTTACCCAATAAATTCTGAATGGAATCCCAATGAGGAGTATCAGCATCAAGCAATTTTACGACAGTTTGGAAATAAACCTGTGCTTGTTTTCCATAGCCATACAGATCGCCAGCAAGATTATAAGATTTCGGTAATGTTCTGTCATGGAAACTCACAGCACTTTCATGAAGTTCTTGATAAATTGATAGTACGGTTTCATAAGGCATTTTATCCTTAGTGATTGGCAAATTAATAAAATCATTAAGAGATAACTGAATCAGATGCCAATCAGCAGGCGTTAACAATGGCTTATTATTTTCTTTAAAAGTATCTGGGGTAAAAATGATACTGGCTAATCCCTTGTCAACCATGATTTTTCTCCTTGTATAAAATAGGTTAGATTGATGTTTTATGTGGACGAGATAAATTTAATCTCTGACTAGGAAAGGTTTTCTAAAATTTACCTTTCATGGGAAAGTTTATGAGCAATCTTGATTAATTCCCAAGAGACACCTTAAAATTTTTCATTGCATCTTGAAATTTTCCTTGTAACTGCTTCCATGAACCCGTTTTAAAGGAAATGTACTCTTCACCGCTTGTTTTTGAATCCCAGTGGCTTATATTTGTTTTCAATGAATCAATAATTTGTGCCATACGACTCCAGTAGGCAGTGCCACCGTATTGAGTTTCACTGGTACTCCAAATCTGTGAATTGAGATTTTTAATCACTTGAAGTTGATCATTTTTTTCTTGATCATTGGTATCAATTTCAGCAAACATTGCTTTCTGATTTGTGATTGCATCCGACCAAGTATTTTGATGACTAACCAGATCATTCTGAATAACGTCAAGTAATTTATTTCGAGTTTGCTTGGACAAGGGATTTGCCAACAAAGTTCTCACATTTGTTGAGAACTTAGAAATAAGGTCGTAGCTGTTCCCAAAATTACTGCTTAAATCTTGACTAATTTGATCTAAATAAGCTTTCAGCTTAGGTCTCAATGGCTCATCATTAAGTTTCCCGAGATAGGCGTAAGCATCTGCTAATTTATAACGGATGGTACTTGGAATAACATTGTCAGGAGGAGCAATATTATCTTTTGTTTCAGCCCATAATTGTTGAGGAATCAGGGTCAAATTTGGCATTTCAGGAATTTCTTTTTGTACCAACTCCAAATCTTGACCAGAACTTAAATCATTATTGGCTTTAGCTACTTTGGCTAGAATTTGTTCCATTTGGCTTTTAATCTGATTAAACTTGTCTTGTTCATCAGCAAATTGAGATGGATGATTTAGAGCATAAGTAACTGACTCCAATATGGTTTTAGCTCGCAGGTAGATAGCATTCATATCTTGTCTGAGTGCTTCTACTACTCCAACATTAATAAAATTGCGAGTTTGGGGAGGTTTTTGGAGAACTGAATAAGGGGTAAGGATTGCATAAAGAGGCATTCCACCATCTTTCACACGATCTGGAAATCCATTAGCCGCTGCTATTAGATTCTCGACTGTACCACCGTCTTTTAGCTCATCACTTGCACCTGAGACACCAGATTCTTGTAAAAGGACTTGAAGTTGAACACCTGAGTATTTAGAGGCATTTTGAATATCCATTGAGAATTTACCCCCAATAGAAAAAGCTTTCGCGTCATAGTTAGCTTCTAAGCTGGTAGAGATTTGCTCTTTAACTTCTCTACTATTAGTTTGCATTTCTAACAAGGAGAGAAAAGAACCACCACTAATGACTCCTGAGACATAGTAATCGCCATATTTCTGATAAAATTGGTCAGCATTGAGATTACACTCATGTTCATCAAGAAAAAATTTACTGACTACTTTTTCAGAATTCTGCACAAAGGAATTAATTAGAAAATAGATGCTGTAAGAAGTCACTGTAAGTGACTTGATGAATTTTCCTGTAGCAGTAGCACTAAACGCTCCGTAACTTCCGCTAACTGAAGTAGATATATCAAGACTATTACTTAATTCCTCATTGCTCTCTATGCGTCGAATTTGACTGTTATAAGTTTGAGAAGACGCAGTAACAGTGTTCCAAGATAAGTCAGCCTGGGTAGCACCAGCTTTTCCTTTTACCTTTTGTGTTAGGGAATCATAACCTATACCAGCTTCCATCCCAGTAATCCAAGGAACAATAATGATTCCCCCTTGTTGTATGTCGGAAAAAGCTGATCTATCCTCATCAATTACCTGTAGCATAAAATTATATTCCTCTTAATTTGACAAATTAATTAAATTTCAAAAGTCCCCTTGTCTGTAGGAATACCCTGTCCGCTTCTGAATGTACCAACTTCAACTTGATCCTCAGAAATATGATTGAATTCTGCATAGTTTCTTTTTGCATCTTGCGTGAATCTTCCTGTCTCATCATGGGATGAATGCTCAGTTGTCTGTCTTCGATAGTAAGTTTTTGGTGGCAACGTACCAGAACTCATTTTTTGTACTAAGTAAGGCATGATAGACTACTCCTTTTCCATTTCGATGTTTATACCCTTAAAACAGTCTCAAAAATCTATTACTGAATTTTTCGAGTTAGCTATAATGCTGTAAAGCAAAATGTTTTGTATCTCTGCTGTTGAAGTGTAGTTTTTGCAAAAGTTTCGTAGATCAGGCACATCTGTAACCCTTACAAAGCTGTATATTCGTGCAAAAACAGTATCCTTCAGTAGAGTTTGTTTTGCTATTGCTGCGCCATCGTTGCAACAAAGCAGCTCGATATCTGCGGTGCGGCTAACCTAACGACACAGAGCAAATTCTATCCAAACAAATGGACAGATACCCCTGAATTTAGTCTCATGCTTTTTAATTTAATAATGTGTACCTATGGACTGATAAAAATAATACTTAGTATGAGCATTGCTATCATACTGTTGAAAACAGTTAATTATCAGGTTGTGTAGGCTGAATCAAGTATATCCTAAGATAGATGTATGTCAACTATTTTAGAAGTACATATACTGAACTTAACAAATACTCGATTTTATCGATAGCCTCACGTAACAGCGTTCGATTTTTCTGCCGGAAACCGCCACAACAAGCGTAATCGAGCAAGCGATGAAGGAGCTAAACATTAGATATTATCAGGGATTATTTGACCCACTAGTAACGCTTTGGGCGTTTTTAAGTCAAATTTTAGATAGTGATAAAAGTTGTCATAATACAGTGAGTAAAATCATTGCTTATTTGGCTGGTCTGGGAGTAGGCGAAAATTGGTGTGGTATTTAGTTTAGCGACGGGAGCCGCTGTTGCTCTATGTATCGATGTTCTGAACACTCATGATATTAAACTCGCTCGTCAACTCTACCAGTTTGTTAATCATGGAGATATCCTTTTAGGAGATAGAGCATTTTGCGCTTACGCCGATATAGTCGCTATTAAAAAATTAATGTACTACTTACCGTACTCCTCCATTACGCCTATCACTGCAAGGTACTCGCCATCTCGCCATCATTTAAATAACTTTATTCCCGAATTGTTAGTCGCAACTTCAACTAAACGTCTTCAAATTTATCGCACGTTACTTAAAATTATTGCTCATAAGACTGTTCCCGAACGCCCAAGTCGTAGTGAACCACGAGTCCGTAAACGTCGCCCCAAAATTTACCCCTTGATGACCAAACCCCGGCACGAATTATGCAAACAATTGCAAACTGCTTAATTGATAAGCGTTTCGGCTTTTCTTAGTGCCATTCGACTCTAAATCAATGCTTTGAGAGACTAGAATTGTTGGACTTTTTTATCTACTTACAACTGTAGGCATAAGTTGAGCAAATTGCTTGGTTTATGCTTTCAAAGCGGGTTGCTCAATTTATGGGTTCTTGGCAACTTTCGGTGATCTTGGTTGGGGGAAGGCAGAGGGCAGGAGGCTCAGTTGGCTTTTATGGAATTCTGATTCCTGTCCTCTGCCACGAACGAAGGGAGTAAGAGTTGAAGTCCCACACCCAAAATCTCTGCCACAGGTATCTTGCAATCAGTGTATGTCTGTTCGCGGAGCGTCTCGTTGGCGCAGCCTCTCGTAGAGAAGAGAAGCCTACACTGATTGCAAACCTTCTGCCTTCTGTCCTCAGCAAGAACTGCCTTCTTCACTTAAAGCTATTTAACAGTGAATCCTGCTCTAAAAACAAAGATTTTTTCCTTTAATTCCAAAGTAGAACTTAACGTATAACTAACGTGACAGTAGTAACTAAATTCTTTCCATTTATTGCTCTCTTGAAACTTTCCTTTTCCACGGATGCCTTTAAAATCATTAGAAACATAGTAGCTTCTTGTTGTGTCATCCAAGTAAATAATTTTATCTACTTTTTTATTTGCAGCGCTTAAATACATTTCTTTTAATCTAGCTGTAATATGTGATTTACAGACAAGAACGCCAAAAGTTTTTGGTTCCAATGGAGCATCGTCAAACTCCGATGGAGGAGTAAGAACTGCATTTCCTGGTTCACAAAGCCATAACATATTTATTATTAAATTTAAACTTGACATCCAATATAAAAAACTTTTGGGATACTTAAATTTTCTTTTCACTTTAAAAACAGATTTTTTAAATAAGGTAACAACGGTATTTTTAATGAACAATCCCACTATTATATAAGCCAAAGATTTGTGTCATCCACTTTCAATTTTCTGGCTAAACTGTGTTACTCCCTAGCTTAATTCTGCACATCTCCTTCTATTTTGTCAAAATAAGAGTATTTCCAGTGGGATTAATACTGAGCAGAATATTATCATATTTTTCTGTTAACCAAAATACAATAAAACTAGTTAATCCAAAGCCAATTACAGAATTCCAGCCTAAAGAAATGTTCATGAACAATTTTTGAATAACTCCCATAATAAAAACTATTAGAAATAAGCCACCGAGTAGCTTTCCTAGTATTAAAAAAAATTGGTCGCAACCAGAGCATCAAGTAAAATATTACTGCTATAAAAAATTTTTGTGCTTTCCAACCTTTACTCATGAATAAACTCCTTTATTTCCTGAAGATAGGGAAAAGTTAAAAGATATAAATCTTTTATTTAAAACACTTATTACTGTGGTTTATTACTCGACTGAACTTGATTAGCTTTTATGAGAAAATTGCATACTTGAAAATCTCTGTTGTTACAAATTTTTAATCGTTTAGGAAGTTGGGGAAATTGAGTATTTGTCTGCCGTATTTAGAACTAAGAATTACCTTAATTTAACTAGCTCTGACATCAAATATCAAGTAAATATATTTAGCTTTTCTTTAAAAATGTTCATAATAAATACTACCGATTGAAAGCTGACAAAAAAGTACTAATGTGATAATAAAGTTTATTTGTTTATTTTTTTAGATAGATTGACAGCTATCCTTTTTTAAGGAAGGGAATTTACTGGTTGCATCACCTCTTCCGCTTCCACTCAATCTTGTACTCTCGTTCCATTGCCCCCAATATCCTCGCCTGTAACCTTGCTGCAATTTCTCACCCAATCAAACCTAGATGGCGATGGAAAACTTCAACAGCATTCGCTACACCATCCTCAGCCCTGATTTTCTCACCTAACTCTTGTGCTTTCTTCCGCATCACCTCATCGCCCAGTACGATTTCAATCGCTGCCGCTAGAGTTTCTTCTGATACCTTGTGGTACGGTATCGGCGCAGGGCTGACTCCCAACCGAGTTAGCTTTTCACCCCAAACTGGCTGATCTGCAAAAAAGGGTACGGTAACTGATGGTGTCCCCGCACGTAACACTGCCGCCGTTGTACTAGCTCCTCCGTGATGTACTACTGCTGGCACTTGAGGAAATAACCAATCATGAGGAACTTCCTTGATCACGAACACTCGTAGCGAATCTTTTACATTCACTGTTCTTCCAATGTCACCCCAGCCAGATAATATAATCCCGCCTTGACGGGTTTTCTTTAAAGCTTCCACAATATAGTGTGTGAGATATTCTGGATTGGGCATTGTCATACTGCCAAATCCAAAACACAAAGGTAATTTCTTTCGTCCAAGGAAATCCTCTAGTTCCAGGGGTGGTTCGTATTCCGAGGCTTGGTCGATAAACCAGAAACCTGTCACATACGCCCATGCAGGCCAGTCACGGGGTCTTGGGATGACGTGCGAACTAAATCCATACAATATAGGGATTCGTGATACATTCGCCGGAGTCTTCTGTCTGAAGCGTCTGCCCAAATATGGCAAGGGTGGCAATTTTAACGTTTCTGTTCTGAAGTGATTGAGCAGTGGACGATATCTTTGCCAGTGCAAAAACTCTACTAGCAAGTAGCTACCATAGTTTATCGCTTTCTTTAGCGGGTTTTTAGTTATTTGAGCAAATCTCAAAAACCCAAACATCCCTGTAGGACTCAACGGCAGAACTGATGCAAAAAAGCAAGGTACGCCTAATTTCTCTGCGATATGATATCCAAAGGTAGCTAACGGCGTGTAGATAATTACCTCACTTCCCTGACACGCACTCCAAGCTGATTCCAACTGTTGAAGTAAAAGCTTATCTGCCTCTTCTTTTTTCAACTTTTCTCCCGCAATCAATCGCTGCCCTTGTTTCGATTGCAGAAACTCTTCCATATTGCCAGCGATCGCTGCAAACTTTAAATCGAACTTCCTCACAAATGGTTCAAAGTTCTCATGCGTTGCAACCGTTACTTCATGCCCAGCACGTTTCAAGCCAATAGCCAAAGCGCAGTATGGTTGCAAGTCTCCCCTTGAACCTACTGTTAGGATCGTAATCTTCAGTTTTCGGCTTGGTGCTATAGGTAGACTTTGGCTCAAATGCTTTTTCAAAAATGAAAACTCCAGTATTCAAAAATTGTACTAATTTCCTGTGCCTCTGGGCGATAAACCAATACAGTTTAGATCAGCCCGTTTTTTCGTAACTGGTCAAAACAATTCACGCATGATCAATCTCATGAAATGGTCAAGGGAATCCCGTTATCTTTGGGTTTTAAATTGAGAATAAATGGAACAGCTTTCAACACCCAATCGGACACGGGTGTATAATTAGCAGCTTCTTCTCCAAAGCTAATAGAAAGCATATCTGTATGAATAATACCTGGATTGAGGGGTATAGCTGCCATACCAGTTGGCAATTCTTGTGCCAAAGAACGAGTTAATCCTTCTATTGCCCACTTAGAAGCGCAGTATGGTGCAACTTGGGCTGAAGTCGAACGTCCCCAGCCAGAACTAAAGTTGACAATAATGCCCCGTTTGTTTTTTACCATTGCTGGTACGAAATGGCGAATTATATTTGCTACTCCTTTGATATTAATATCTATTAGAACCGAAAATTCTTCAGAAGGTATTTCCCACAAAGGTGCTGGGTAATTAGTAATTGCCGCATTATTTATCACTATATCCGGCGGTTCATACTTGTTCAGTATATGTTCTGCCCATTTTTCTACAAGCTGTTCATTTGCTACATCTACAGATGTGAAATCATTGGGCGCACTAAACTTTTGGCGTATTTTATCGATTGCATCTGATGAACGGGCGCAACCAATAACAGTAAGCTCCAGTCCAGTGATCCGATCTGCTACATCTGCCAAAGCTGTGAGCATGATAATTGGTACGTCTGATTGTTTCCGTAATTCTTGACAGACACCATAACCATCTAGTTTTGGCATCATTACATCCAGAACTATTAAATCAGGGGTCAACAGGCGAAAAGCTGACAAAGCTTCTTCACCATCACTAGCTGTAACTACACTGTAGCCAATCATCTCAAGACGCGTTTGTAAAATCCTGCGGATGCTGGCTTCGTCATCTACTACTAAGATTGTGCCTTTATCACTTGGTAAGTTTCTCAACGCTGTTCCTCCACAGCGAGAACTCTTAACCCTTTATTATCTGCTCATTAGGAGTCAAAACCGCAAAACAATCTTGAGTTACAGTCATGAGGAAAGAAGCGATGCCTGCGGCGAGCTACGCTTACGCTTAATGCTTGCATCTGTGCAACAGATTATGCTGGGGCATCTGCCCGAAAAAGAGATTTATATCGAAAAAGATAAATTCTTACAATTTGGGACTCGTATTTTCCATAGTTTTGCAGTAGAGTGTTTATTCTGTGCAAATTATTTATACCTAACTTCTCCCAAATTTACCCATCCAAATTTTGAGCCAATGCCTTCGAGGGAACAGCCAATGAAAACTTCTAATGATATAGATACCAAGAAGATCATCAAAAAATCTGATAAGCTTACCCTGAGACAGATGAAGCTAATCGAGGAGGCAGAAGACAAACTTATTGAAGCTAATACTGTCCATTCTTCAGCCCCTGTGGTTGAGGATAAACCAGTAATTACTCCTGAGCCTAGAATTCCTGACTATGTTCCATTCCTTGACAATCCTCCAGTACAATCTGTGGGCAATTCCGGCTGGCAGGTTTCTGATGTCTGGCGGGATATTCGGGTGGATGATTTTTGTGGGTGATACTCCTGAATAGGTAAAAAAAATACGTTCGTCTTATAGTGTACGTACTGTCACAAACAGGAGTTGCTCTTTGGTAAAGAAGCCTACCAAATAATCAACGGTAGCATTAAAGTTGAGTGCGTAGACGTTTAGGCGGCAAGGCGATTGTTTTGAATTTCTCATACGTCAAAAGCATCACAAAGATGGTTTCGGACACAATCATGCAGGTGGCTGTTTCATCGGTAAATTGGGGGTTGAACTGAAAGCCAAGTTTTGTGAAAAACTCGATCGATTGCTGGAGATATTTGACGGGTAGGTTGACGAAAATTTGAGTACTCATGGTTTCTCCTGGTGTAGTTAGTTGTTGGTCAGTGGTCAGTGGCTATTTAACCTGAGTTCAGGTTAAGCCAGAAGCTAAAAAGCTTATTCTGTCAGGATTGAATAAAACTGGAATTGATCAAAGCAGGGATAAAAGTGGAATCATTTTGTCAATAAGGTTCACAAATGAAACTAATCTCAGCAATATGTCTTATTGACAATAGATGAAAACAGAGCTTTAGACAGAACAACGATAATTCAAGGCTTTTGAGGATTTCTTATCCCGAACTCAGGTTATTTACAAAGGACAAAGGACAGATGTTGGTATAAGCTCAGATGGGAATGGCACGCTTGTTAATTGCAAAGCCCTGATATAACAAGATTTTGAGTGTGGGGAGTGTGCGGGGTAAGACTTCTTCCCCGTCCTCCCACACCTCCTACACCTCCCACACCCTGCCAGCAAGGAGGTTTCAGCTTTTCAAGCGTGCCATTCGGCTCAGATGGTTTGTTCGCAGTTGATCATCCACGGTGTCCCAAACTGATCGGTCAACATACCAAAGCGCGATGACCAGAACGTTTGCGCGATCGCCATCTTCACCTTGCCGTTTTCTGCTAGAGCGTGAAAAAGCCGTTCTGCCTCAGCGATTTCAGGAACGCTAATTTGTACGTAGAAACCTTGCGGGGTTTCAAAGTATCCTGGTGGGCAGTCAGATCCCATCAGGAGGCGATCATCTAGTTCAAGGCAAGCGTGCATGATTTTGTCCTGCCATTCCGGTGAGACATTTTCGGCAGAAGGTGCTTCTTTGTGTGTCATCATCATAGTTATCTTCCCACCCAGACATTGTTCATAGAACTTGAACGCTGCCTCACAGTTGCCGTTGAACATCAGGTAAGAATTGAGTTGCATTGATTTCTCCTTTTGTAATCGATTCTGCGTTTTGATGAGCGGATCGTTCGCATATAAACATCATTTGCACGGTTGCTGATGACCAAAGAGGCAGGGGAGCAGGGAGCAGGGAGCAAGGGAGAAAGATACTGGAGTTCCCCTGCCACAAGGGTTGCAAGCCCATAAATTTATTTATGCTCCAAGTAAAAACATTTATTTCGATAGCGCCGGCGGCAAGCGAGTCCGCGAGCGTCGACGCGAAGCGCGAGAAATAATACGTCCTTGTTCCAAGCCCCTAAATTTATTTATGGGGTTCTCCCCCC
>NZ_NOLI01000124.1:0-23451 GCF_002245975.1 Nostoc sp. 'Peltigera membranacea cyanobiont' 213
GGGGACTGGGATAAATATTTAGCAATACTTTCCCAATTTCCAATTTCCAATTTCCAATTCCCAATTCCCAATTCCCAATTCCCAATTCCCAATTCCCAATTCCCAATTCCTAATTCCCAATCCCCAATAACTTTTTATCAATCATGGGTGACAAACATTTGACGTTATCAGAATTAAACCTTGAGGGACAGTTACTAGGTTTTGTTGGTGGTGAATCAGGAAAATATAAATACTTGCAATTGGCAATTCCATCTGGAAATGTGGAAATTAAACTGTCTAAAGAGTTGCGCCGTTCTCTAAGTTCATCCTTAGTTCCTGGTCAGCAAGTTCGCGTTTGTGGTTATAGTAAGATAGATTCGCGTACAAGTGAAATTAAAATTAAAGCCTATCAGGTAACATCAATTAATGGGTGTCCAAAGCAAGATTTACCACCTGAAACCAAAGCCAGGATTATGGTATGTCAAAAGGGCGGTTGTCTGAAACGTGGTGGTAAAGGGTTATTATCAGAGTTAGAAAAAACTTTGTGCGATCGCGGTTTGTTAGACAAAGTTACCATAGAACATACAAGTTGCCAAAAATGCTGTAGCAGCGCTCCCAACTGTGTTTTACACCTTGGTAAAAAGAAATACAAGAATATTCATCCTGATGCGATCGCAACTTTGCTAGAAAGTCATTTAACTCAATAGTAGTAACCTTCTCTAGCTTTTCTTAAAAAAATACATAACTTTGTAGGGGTAAAAATTTTACCCCTATTTGTCGTAAGTATCATACAGTAATCTTGTCAAACTGCGATCGGCTAAGTTATAACTGCTGCAACGCTCGTAATATCGAATACAAACAGAACTTATAAAAATTTCCAGTAGTCTTGTTCCATCAGGATTACAACCTTAATTATTGTGTGTAACTTTTTTGGAATTACCTTAAATACTTAAAAATAAATGTCTTTGTTCACGAATTTACTCAATCTGCATTCAGGAAAAAAACCGCGTGAAGATTTTTTTACTGAGATTGTTGCTTATTTTTTATCCTTGAATAAGGATATTTTAATTGATTGGCTAAAACATCACTCAATCATTAGTGATGATAATTATTCCAGCATCAAGATTTCAACCCAACAAGAACATCAAGCATTGGCGAGCCATACTGAGGATAGTAGGCTTGATATTGTGGTTGAACTTTCAACTGGTTTAAATACAGATGTAATATTTATTGAATCAAAAATTGGCGCGAAGGATGGAAATAATGCTTTAAAAAAATATGCTGAGATTTTGAGTAATTTACCAAATGTTAGACATCGAATTTTAATTTACATCACCCGTGATTATGACCCAAAAGAAGAAATCAAACAATATGATTGTGATCCAAAACCGACAATCAAAGAGTATTGCCTTAAGTTATCACCCAAGATTAATTTCTTCCAACTGAGGTGGTATCAGTTTTATAGCTTCTTGAAAGAACGCGCGTCTGATATCTTAACCCAAGAAATATTAACTTTCATGAGGAATAACAGAATGTCTTACACAAATCAATTTTCATCAGTTGACTTATTGACAATGGTGAACTTTAACAAAACTTTCAAGCTTATGGAATCAACCATTAGTGAAGAAGTTAAAAAAGAACTCAAGGAATCTTTCGCTGGTATAAATAAACACGAAATAGATGGTTTGTATCAATGGAAATCTAAAAATAGATATATAATAGGTACTAGTTTATCTAACAGAAGAGGGGATTTATGGTGTGGTCTTGGATACTTCAATTTAAATCCAGATAATTTAAATGATTATCCATATATCGGGATATTTTTGGAGGTTTCTCCTGGTTTTGTCGAACGCCCAAAAACTATTAAATCCATGCAGAACGTAATTAACGATAAACCCAATATATGGACTCCAGAGAACTTAACTATTTTGCCAGCATGGTCAGCTATATTTTATCGAAAAAGCCTACAAGAATTTTTATCTGAAAAAGACCAGCTATCTGCTATTAAATTATTTTTTCAAGAATCAATAGAGGAATTAAAAACGGTTCATAAACAGTATTTCAACTTTCTTCGGAAGGGTGTAACTATCGAAGCAACTACAGAAGGTGATAAAGAAGAATACCCAGACACCTCATTATCTTCTATCACATCACTTTAATTAGCTACAGCTATATTAAGATAAAAATAACTCTGCATTCTCGTAGTTGTTATGAGCCTTACCACTGCTAAACGCTTTACTGTAGCTGAATATCACCGTCTAGCTGAACTCGGCTTCTTTGAGGAGAATGACCGAGTTGAGATAATTAAGGGTGAAATAATCCAGATGGCAGCTAAAGGTACACCGCACTCTGTTTGCGAAACACGCCTAGAGCGAGAATTATATAAGCTAGTAGGCGATCGCGCAACCCTGCGAGGACAACAGCCAATTACTTTGTCTAACAACAGTGAGGCTGAACCAGATAGAGTAATTACAAGAAATAGAGATGATGACTATCTAGCAAATCATCCCAGCCCATCTGATATTCTACTCTTAATTGAGATTGCTGATTCATCCTTAAAATATGACCAAGAGGAAAAGCTACCTATTTATGCAGAAGCAAATATCTCTGATTATTGGATATTTAATTTAGTAGATAATTATCTGGAGTGCTACAGCGAACCTTATCAAGGTTTACAAGGTAAATTTGGTTATCGTCGCAAGTTGATTTATCTGCCAAATGAATTAGTTAATCTGCCCTGCCTCCCTGATTTAGTTGTGGATTTATCTAAGGTATTTCCAGGTTAGGAGATAAAACGCGATCGCTCAACTTTATTGTCGTGAGTAGACGCGCTATATTACCCTATATAATGGTGTCAAAAAAAAGAAATGCCCTGACTAAAAAGCAAAGGCATTTAACTTTATTTATTTATTTAATATTTAATGGCTACATCTACACAGTTGGGGATACTTTTCACTTAAGCTTTATCCAAAATGCCATTACTCACTGAAGATAAATTAAGCCTTATTGCAAATAGTCCCCACCCAATTGCTACGCTAATTTCTTGCGTCGCTTGCTACCAGCCAAAGCCAGACCAACAATTCCTAAACCAGCGAGACTAGCAGGCTCAGGAGTCGATTGGACAACACCAGATTTCTTGAATTCAAATGCAATGGTTTGTGTGCCATTAAATTTGGTGGCATTATAGCCAGTGGTTAGCAACTGCTGCGTTACATTACCCTGTGCTAGGAACGAGATTCCACTCAGATAATTTCCAGAGTTGATGACATTAAGATTAAATGTATTGTCCTTGCCGTTATTGGTAAAGTAACTACTGGTCAAATCACCATAACCGACAGTACCACCACCTTGTTTTACCTGACTTTCGTAAGAATTCCCTCCTCCTGCTAAACCACCGTATGTAGCAACAGTGTAGCCTTCTTTGATATTAGTAACTGTCTTTGCCTGAACACCACTATAAACACCTAGTTGTTGTACTCCTGAAGCATTCGCTGAAGCGAAATGAATACCAAACAAATCCCCACTGCTCATAGCATTGTCAAAGGTCTTACCGGCCATATTGAAGAATAAATCGCCATATCCAATCTGACCGCCAGCAGCACCCCCTTCAGCTTCTCCTGTTAACTTCATATTGCCATTGATTGCAACAATTATGCTGGTAGCAGTTTCTTTAATAGCCATACCAGAGATATCGTAGGGATTGACTGAACCTGGCGCTGCACCAACCCAGTAATTCCCATTCATCCCATCTTTGTTTGAATCGAATGCATACTGCCAGCCATTAGCATCGGTGGAGTTTTGACCCATGAGAAGACCAGTAGTGTCATTCATACACTCTAAAGATATGCTAAATGCTGTTCCCTTTAAGTCGGAAGCATAGGCTCCTTGACCAGCCACAAAGAAGATTCCAAAAGTAGCAACACCAATCTTCAGTAAATTGAATAAGTTTTGAGTTTTCATTATTTATAACTTGATTTAGAGAATCACAATTTCCTGGACTTCTCTATTTGTAATTGGAATTACAAAAATAGAAAAGCGTGATTTTTCTGAAAATATAATTTGGATAACTTAACGGTAATTTTATAAAACTCAAATAATAAATGACATATTCAGTTAAAATTGCTTTTATCTAACCCATTGGATGAAAGGTTAAATAAGATCAAAGCCAAGCGGGTCTAGTAGCCTACGATTTTCTGCACCCATTTATTTAGACAGTTTTGCAAAACTTTTGAGTTTGTGCAAGCTTAATAAACCATATCCCGCTAGGATCTCCGTACAGGGCATCTAAAGTCGCGATCGCTAGAACTTCTTTATCTGCATTGATCTACGTTTAGAAAGTAATATCGGGTTTGGATGAACACTTGGGTATTTAGATTGCCCTCTTGCAAGTTAAGGAAGTCAGGGAGCCAAGGGGCGAAATCATCCCATGATTCAGCAGCGCCCAACTTTTAATTAATAATTTTTAATTTTTAATTGGAGCGAAGCGACTTGACACCTTTATTCTGGTTCCTAGTTAAAGGTGCAACCCTCCTAATCAAATTAATCCTTGCAACGCATGTTGCAAATCATTAGTAACATCAGCAACAGCTTGTCTAGCAGCCAAGCGATTTTCTTTATACGCTGGGTAACGCTCAGAAATAGATATCGGTTCACCCACAGTAATTTTTACCTTTTGCTTACCCAATTGTGGACGCTGTATACCTTTATCGCCTTTGATTTTAGCAATCATTTGCCATAAAATTAAAGTTGTCTCGGCAAACCTTTCTACCGTCGGGTTTTCACGAATATAATTACCAGAAACTGCCACAAAACTTTCTACTAAACGCATGTGCCACATCCGCGCATTCGCTTCTTCTGCAACGCGATCGCCTAAAGCTCTTTCGACGGCAGATACTCCTTTTACATCCTTAAATTCTTCTCTAAATATATAATTCCAGCCAGCTTGTTCAACTCGCCGACAACGGTCACTTAAATTACCTTTTGACTGCAAATCAAAATGCTGCTCTGATATTAACAACGCTGCATTCAATAAAGCTTGTAAACGAACTGCTAACGCTTCATTCCTATCTGGAATTTGCCCATTGACAATGTTAGGATCTGGCAGTTTTTGATGATAAAAACGCGTGTAAAATTCTTCCATTAGCAAAAGTAAATGTTCTGCCAAAGTCAATAGGCGAGGATAAAGCGACTCTATCGAAGCATTTTCTGCTGAATTCACAGGTAAACCACTAGCCGCTTCCAATTCACTTAGAAGATTTGCGATCGCATCCCAAGGAGCATCAACGTAACTATATTTAATCCCAACTGGTACAATTAGAACCTGTTCGGGGCGTTCGGCTTTGTGCAAGTCTTCAGCACACCAAAAGCCTAATTGGGCAATACCGGGTTCCAAAGGGCTGATATTCTCTGATAAACCATTGGTTGCACCCTCCGGCGCAGCAGCCATCGGGAATTTGCCATTGGCAAACAAGTCACGCGCCGAACGTAAACCTGTCCAGTCAGCCTTACCTCGCTGAATCGGAGTTCCACCTAAATGAGACGCAATCCAGCCTACGTAGGAACCTGCCCATAGAGGAATGCCGCGATCGTAGATAAAATGAGCGTGAATTGGAAGTTGTAGTGTTGTGTCCTGCGATCGCGCTACCTTGGGTACAAGTTGAGACAGCAAATAGGCCAAACAAAATGGATCGTCTGTTTTCGGATGGCGAAATGCCAGCATAAAACGGATCTTACCCTCCTGAAACTGGCGATAGAGATCCACCAGAACTTCTACGTTATCTGCTTCAATTTGGGTAATGGGTGTTTGCCATCTTATCCAACTGGGTAGCAACAGATGGACGAATCGTAAAAATAAGGGGTTAAACGCCGGAGGAATAAATTCTAAGGGTGCTTGTGCTTGATAAATTACATCTGCCAAGGTAATTTTCTCCTAAAGTTGCGATCAAAAAAGGCGGATAGCTATAAATAAAAATGAAAAAGAAATAACACTGTATACTTTGTACTTCATCCTTAATACTTCATACTTTAGTTGACATAGAAATTAGCGATCGAATAAAGGCTATAAACGATGCGACTGTCACAAATGTTATTCGTTACACTCCGGGACGATCCAGCTGATGCTGAGATTCCCAGCCATAAATTATTACTCCGTGCAGGCTACATTCGTCGCATCGGTAGTGGTCTTTATGCTTATTTGCCGCTAATGTGGCGGGTACTGCAAAAAGTTTCCCAAATTGTGCGGGAAGAAATGAACGCTACAGGCGCACAAGAATGTCTTCTACCGCAATTACAACCTGCGGAATTATGGAAGGAATCGGGACGCTGGGACACTTACACCAAAGCTGAAGGGATTATGTTTTCCCTAATTGACCGCCGCGAGCAACAATTAGGATTAGGCCCAACTCATGAGGAAGTAATCACAGCGATCGCTCGTGATATGATTCGCTCTTATCGGCAGTTACCGCTACATCTCTACCAAATTCAAACTAAGTTCCGCGATGAAATTCGCCCCCGCTTTGGTTTGATGCGCGGACGAGAATTTATCATGAAGGACGGCTATTCCTTTCATACCGATGAAGCCAGCCTCAAAGAAACTTACCAGGATATGTATAAAGCGTACAGCAATATCCTACGGCGTTCTGGTTTAGCTTTTCGGGCAGTGGAAGCTGATTCTGGTGCAATTGGTGGTTCAGGTTCCACAGAATTTATGATTTTGGCGGAAGCTGGTGAAGATGAAGTTCTCTACACTGAGGATGGTAAATACGCCGCTAACGTAGAAAAGGCCGTTTCTTTACCAATTGACGCGGAAACTTCACGGTTTACAACCTACGAAAAACGGGATACACCTGGAACAGAAACGATTGAAAAGGTCTGTCAACTTCTCAACTGTTCTTCAACTCAATTGGTGAAAAATGTCCTTTATCAGACAGTTTATGATAATGGTACAACGGTGTTAGTTTTGGTAAGCATTCGAGGCGATCGGGAAGTTAATGAAGTCAAGTTGCAAAATGAATTGACTAAATTAGCTTCTGAGTATGGCGCTAAAACTATTATTAGTTTGAATGTACCAAATGTAGAAGCCCAGCAAGCATGGACAGCGAAATCTCTACCTTTAGGCTACATTGCGCCAGATATTGGAGATGAGTATATTACCGCCAATAAACAGATTCATCCTAAGTTTTTACGCTTGGTGGATCGAACAGCCGTTGATTTAAAAAACTTTGTTACAGGCGCGAATGAAGCTGGTTATCACGTAGTTGGTGCTAATTGGGGCGAGCAATTTAAGTCACCAGAACGAATAGTAGATATTCGTAAGGCAAGACCAGGCGATCGCGCCATCCATAACCCAGAACAAACCTTACAAAGCGCCCGTGGAATTGAAGCCGGTCACATCTTCCAATTAGGTACTAAATATTCCCAAGCAATGGGTGCAACTTATACCAATGAACAGGGTGAAGAAAAGCCGCTATTTATGGGTTGTTTTGGTGTGGGTGTGTCGCGGTTAGCACAAGCTGCCGTAGAGCAATCTTACGACAAAGATGGGATTATTTGGCCAGTTGCGATCGCACCCTACCACGCGATCGTCACAATTCCTAACATTAAGGATGCTCAACAAGTCGAAATCGCCCAAAAACTTTACACCCAACTCAATCAAGCGGGAATTGAAACCTTACTAGATGACCGCGATGAACGGGCGGGAGTGAAATTTAAAGATGCGGACTTGATTGGTATACCTTATAGAATTGTAACCGGACGAGCGATCGCTAATGGCAAAGTCGAAGTTGTAGAAAGAGCCACCCGTAAATCTCAAGAAATTGTCATTGATGAAGTTACAGCGACACTCAAACAGTGGATTACGGAAGCAATAAAGGGTAAAGATTAAACGCATAGGCGCTTCTCTACGAGACGCTACGCGAACGCTTTCCCGCAGGGTAGGGGCGCAAAGGTTTAGGCAGAGGTTCGCAGAGGGTTCTTCACTAAGCACTCAGGACTTTTGTGAGAAATACTCCGCGTTCCTTTGCGTTATCCTCTGCGTTGTAAATTTAATCTTCAATCATCTCCAGAAAGAATGAGATTTACATAATTTGGTAGGTGACGGATTAGAAATAAAAATTCTAAAATTGAATTAGGGACTTGCAGAATTAAGAGGCATAAAGTAAGTCTCCTCTGGGTTGTGGAAACTCTAAACTTATAAGTATCGTCGTTAACCAGGCTGCTCCTCACATAACTACCATATCAGCCCTCAGTTAGGAAGGTTTTGAACATGAAAGACCAACAAGGATCTAATCGTATTTCTTCAGGCGCAATTGCCGCCGTCTCAGCAGTGGTTGTAGCGGTGGGTGGCGGTGTGGCTTGGTTTACTTCCCACTCCAGCAATACTCCCACACCGCCAAACCCCTCTGAGCGCATCGTTCAACCAGCACAGCCATCAACTAGGCAGCCAGTTGCTAATGAAAAAACCCCCAATGTTTATTGGCTCACACCAAAAGACAAAAGTGTTGCTTTAGTTCCCCAGCCTGTTAAAGTCGCTTCTATACGAGCCAACCAGCCTTTAGAAGCCGCTTTCCAAAGTTTGTTAGCAGGGCCAACAACAGAAGCGACTGGTTCCACAACTATCCCCAAAGGAACCAAACTTTTGGGGCTGAAATCAGAAAATAACGAAGTTCACGTTAATTTATCAGAAGATTTTACCAGTGGTGGCGGTAGCACATCAATGATGGGTCGCGTGGGACAAGTTGTTTATACTGCGACAACTTTAAATCCCAAAGCCAAGGTGTACATTGATGTCAACGGCAAACCATTAGATGTTTTAGGTGGTGAAGGTTTAGAGTTAGAACAGCCACTAACTCGTGAAAGTTTTGATAAAAATTATCAGCTTTAGTCATTAGTCATTGGTCATTGGTCATTAGTTTTTTACAAATGACAAAGGACAAATGACAACTGACTTACCGTTTAGTATTTAATACACGAAAATTACGGGCTTGCTCCTCTAACCTTGTGGCAAGGCGATCGCAAACCCGATTACACAAATCAAAAATCATTTGATCTTCCACCCGGTAATAGGCGCAAGTTCCTTCACTGCGGCGGCTAAGGATACCTGCTTGCCACATTACCTTCAGGTGTTTTGACACATTTGCCTGAGAAGTCTGTGTTGCCTCTACCAACTCTTGCACGCATTTTTCTTCATCCCGTAATAAGTGGAGCAGCCGCAAGCGCATCGGCTCACTTAACAGGCTGAAGTATTCAGCTACTTGTTGCACCACTTCTGGCGGTAAAGGCAACGTTTGTTTCATCAGGATTAACCCGCAAGGACTGAAGTTTTAACAATGACTCATTTTGGATGACTCATTTGATATATAGATTAATACTTAATCGGGGTTAATTCGCATCAAAGGTTGACCATATTCTACAGCGTCACCATTTTGGAGGAGAATTTCCATCACCTGTCCAGAGACTTCGGCTTCGATTTCATTCATCAGCTTCATGGCTTCAATGATACAGACTGTTTGACCCTTGCGGATGCGATCGCCAACTTCCACAAATGCCGCTTCCCCAGGTGCAGGAGCGCGATAAAACGTTCCCACCATTGGGGAAGGCACTTCTACTAATCTCTGATCGATGATTGAGGGAGGATTTACTGATACCTGCAATTGTGTGCTACTACCAGTATTCTCAAACACGCGAGATGTGGACACCTCCGTTACCTGACTCGTGTTCGTCTGGTTTCCTCCAGATGAACCCGATGCCAAGCCCGAACCTACCACACCGCCGAAGGTCGGTTGACCTACCGACAACATCTGATTGCTGACGCTTACAGCCTTACGGACTGTTAGTTCAAAATCATCGCTTTTGAGCGTGACTTCTGCAATATCTGTTTGTGCGATAGTTGCCAATAGTTGGCGGATTTCATTAAAGTCCAATGGCACAGTTTTTATTACCTCGACCTATCCGTAAATTAGCATCTTAAGTGTGGCAGGGATTTAATCCTGATGTAGGGATTTCAATCGGGAACAAGCATCTCCGTAGAGATGAAAGTTATTCCCTGCTGATATACTTATCTTCTTGGGTATCAACTTTGATGCGTTCTCCTTGAGAAATAAACAAAGGAACCATCACAATTGCACCAGTTTCCAGAGTTGCTGGTTTTGAGCCACCGGTAGCAGTGTCACCTTTTAAACCTGGATCTGTTTGGATAATTTCCAGAACCACAGATTTAGGCAATTCTACTCCCAGCACCTGGTCGCCCCACTTAATAACTTCAGCTTCCATACCTTCCTTCAGGTATTTGACGCGATCGCCAATTTGTGCGCGGGTCAATCTACCTTCTTCGTAGGTTTCCATATCCATAAAGACGAACTCATCGCCCTCTTTATAGGTATGCTGCATCGTGCTTTTTTCTAGAGTAGCTTGGGGCACACTTTCCCCAGCTCGGAACGTTTTTTCCATCACGTTCCCACTCTGAACATTTTTTAACTTAGTTCGGACAAATGCAGAACCTTTACCTGGCTTGACGTGTAGGAATTCAAGCACTCGCCATACAGACCCATCTAATACAATCGAAACACCGGGTCGAAAGTCGTTACTGGAGATCATGAAACTTTCAAATTTTGGAAGACAATCGGCATTTATTGTACCCTTCTAGAGTCGTCATTGGGCATTTGTCATTAGTTAGTTGTCATTTGTTCCCCTGCCCTAGACCTCTGATCCACTCAGCCCTTAACGTGGGAAGATTATTTATGGGTTACGTCCAGTCAACAAATTAATGCTGCATTTGAGTTATCCCATGCTTAACTTATTAAAATCCTGGCTGAAGAACAGCCTAATGGCAATACTGCTGGTAACAATATTTTTAGGCATAACTACAGCTGGGTGGACTCCCTCCAGTAGTGCCGCGCTGCCAGCCGGCAACGCAATCACCGACGGCAAGGCTTTGTTGCGGTATGCACTCCCGATAGATAACAAACCTGTACGGCAACTACAAGCCAGTTTAGAGGACATCTCAGCCCAACTGCGAGCAAATCGGCGATGGGGTGCTATTTCCAAGGACATCAGCAAAGCATCCCGTATTCTCGATAAACCCTCCCAAATCTTAACAAGCGTTCCCGCAGAACGCCAACCCCAAGCTGAAGCTTGGATTACCGAGTTAAAATCTGGGGTGGGTAAATTAGAAGAATTGGCGAACAGCAAAGATAAAGAACAAATTCTACAAGAAAGAGGCAAACTTCTGAATCTCGTCACTCAGATAGAAGAGTCAATGGTGAAAGAATTCCCCTTTGAAGTACCTGCCCAGTACAGCAACCTGCCACAACTTAAAGGTCATGCCACTGTAGAAATCAAAACCAACAAAGGCGATTTGACCGTTGTAGTAGATGGTTATAGCGCCCCTATCACTGCTGGTAATTTTGTCGATTTGGTACAGAAGGGTTTTTATAATAACTTAGAATTTACCCGTTCTGAAGAATCTTACTTTCTGCAAACTGGAGATCCTGCGGGGAAAGACGTGGGTTACATCGATCCCAAGACGGGCAAATATCGCGCTATTCCTTTAGAAGTCTTAGTTCAAGGTGATAAAGCACCTACTTATGGTATTACTCTAGAAGAAGCTGGTCGTTACGTTGATATGCCAGTTCTACCTTTCTCTGCTTTTGGTGCAGTCGTGATGGCTCGTCCCGAAAGTGAAGTAAATGGTGGTTCATCACAATTCTTCTTCTTTTTGTTTGACCCAGAACTCACCCCCGCCGGACGCAACCTATTGGATGGTCGTTATGCCGTTTTTGGCTATCTCACCGAAGGCAGAGAAGTTTTGGATAAACTGAAAGCAGGTGACAAAATTGAATCGGCAAAAGTCGTTCAAGGAATAGATAATCTGGTTGAGCCGCAAGCTGCATAAGAAGAGGGCAGGGAGCAGGGAGAAAAGAATTCCTTCTTGTACAGACGCGATTAATCGCGTCTCTCCTAACTGCTGGTGTTGTTACCATCCCAACTGGCTCCTAGACGATACCCTTATATTAAACAGTAAAGCAAATCATCAGTTTTCTTAGTAATTTTGCAACACGGAAAACCGATTGTGAATAGTGAATTATCTTCTCAACAAGTAAAAGATATTGGCGAACAAGGACTTTTAGAAAGATTACAGCGCTTCTGTCCTCCAGAAATTATCGGCGATGATGCAGCAGTACTTGAGACTGCATCAGGACAACCTTTAGTAGTGACTACAGATGTGCTGGTTGATGGCGTACATTTTAGCAACCTCACCACTTCCCCAGAAGATGCTGGTTGGCGAGCTGCTGCTGCCAATTTATCAGATTTAGCAGCAATGGGCGCTTCCCCATTGGGAATCACTGTCGGGTTGGGACTACCTGGTGAACTTAGGGTAAGTTGGGTTGAGCGATTGTACCAGGGAATGACAGAATGCCTGCAAAAATACAATACCCCAATTGTTGGGGGTGATGTGGTGCGATCGCCTGTGACAACTTTGGCAATTACCGCTTTTGGTCAAGTTAACCCCAGTCAAATTATCCGCCGTTCTGCTGCTGTAGCGGGAGATGCGATCGTTGTTACAGGCATTCATGGAGCTTCCCACGCTGGCTTAGAACTGCTCTTACACCCCGAATTAGGACAAGACCTCAAAGATGCAGAACGCATGGCTCTAATCCTCGCACACCAACGCCCACAGCCACGATTAGATGTGTTACCAATCCTCTGGGAAATCTTAACTCCTAACTCTCGACTCCTCATTGCCGGTATGGATAGCAGCGATGGTTTGGCAGATGCAATTATTCAAATCTGCCGCGCCAGTGGTGTTGGCGCTGTCCTAGAACGCAGACAAATTTCCATGCCAGCACCTTTTGAGGATTGGCTGACACCAGAGCAAACACTAGCTTATGCTCTATACGGTGGCGAAGACTTTGAATTAGTGCTTTGCTTACCACAAGAGTCAGCATTAGCATTAGTACAACATCTTGGTCAAGGTGCTGCGATCGTAGGCAGCATTACATCAGGATCAACAGTACTATTGCACGATGAACAAAAAAAATTCCCTGACCAAGTTCTGAGCCTTAGCCAGGGATTTCAACACTTTGCTCAATAGTCCTTTGTCATTTTTCCAATGACCAATGACCAATGACTAATGACTAATTATTGCCACTTCTCGGCTACCAATTCTGCCAAATCCAAAACTCGTTGGCTGTAACCCCACTCGTTGTCATACCACGCCATAACTTTTACCAAGTCATTACCCAACACAAAAGTCAAGTTCGCATCGACAATCGAAGAAGCATCACAACCTTGATAATCGGAAGATACTAGTTCTAGTTCGCTATAGTCCAAAATGCCTTTAAGTGGGCCCTCAGCAGCATCTTTGAGAGCTTGGTTAACTTCTTCAGTAATAGTACGCTTTTCAACCTGAACTACGAAATCTACCATTGAGACGTTCGGGGTTGGTACGCGCAAGGCAACGCCATTAAGCTTGCCTTTCAACTCTGGGATAACCAGCGCCACTGCTTTTGCTGCACCAGTAGAGGTGGGTACAATGTTTATCGCTGCGGCCCTCGCCCGTCGCAAATCCCGGTGAGAAGCGTCTAGCAAACGCTGGTCGCCTGTATAGCTGTGGGTGGTGGTCATCGTACCTTTAATGATGCCGAACTTATCGTTCAACACCTTGGCAATAGGTGCCAAGCAGTTGGTAGTACAGCTAGCGTTACTGATAATGTTGTGTATATTGTGGTCATAATCATGATGATTCACACCAATCACAAAAGTGCCATCCTCGTTTTTACCAGGAGCGGTAATCAGAACTTTCTTGGCTCCAGCATTCACATGCTTCAGCGCTCCTTCTTTGCTAGTAAATACGCCTGTTGCTTCGATAATTAGGTCAATTCCCCAATCTCTCCAGGGCAACTTTTCTGGGTTGCGATCGGATACGCATTTAATGGTCTTACCGTTCACGATGATAGAGTTATCATCGGCACTAATCTCAGCACCTTTGATCTTGCCTAGCATCGAATCATACTTCAGCAGGTGAGCATTGGTTCTAGGGTCTGACGTGTCATTAATAGCGACAAGATCGATTTGGCTATTCTCTCTACCCACCCAGCAACGCGCAAAGTTACGTCCAATCCGCCCGAAACCGTTGATTGCAACTCTAATCACAGTGTCTTGCCCTCTGTATTTATGCTTATATGTTGATATCGTTGACCCCAATCATATCGCAAAGGGGGGGGGCACTTATAACCATAAAGTGTTAGATCAATAAAAAAACACATAATTTATTCAGATTTGTTCGAGTAGAAATTGTTGTTAGTGATATATGATCTGACCGATTCCGGGACTAAATAACGAATTGACTGGCGTTCGCGGCACAATTTGCGAATTAGACTTGACGAAACTCCGACTATTGGTATATTCAAGAGTTGCCAGTAAATGGTGTGTGACTGCTCTCTCAGTTGTTGCTCCACTTGCTTGCAGATTAATTTGCTTTGAGTTATAGTCTCACCACCTAGCAGTCGGGGTGCGATTAACCAATCACACATTTGTGCTAGTTCGTGTCCACGGTACCAACGAGGTAAGGTTTGGAAAGTATCCAAGCCCACAATCCAGTACCAGTGAGTATTTGGGTAAAAAGCAGATAAGTCAATCAGGGTGTTAATGGCATAAGAAGTCCCAGAGCGATTTGCCTCCACTAGTGAGACAGTAAACGCTGGGTTCTCTTCTATGGCTAATTGCAGCATTTTGACGCGATGCTCAAACAAAGCTGCTTCTTTGTGAGGAGGACTTAGGGATGGCACCCAAATTACCTTTTCAAGGGATACTTCTTGCATTGCTGTCTCGGCTACGAGCAGGTGTCCCCAATGAATTGGATCGAATGTGCCACCAAAAATTGCTAGTTTTTGCATCCAGTTATGCCTGGGTTTTATGCAATTGAAAAATAGTTTCATTACCAATGTACTATTGTAGTCAATTCACGGCTAAACTTGATGCAATTTCAAATCAGTTTCACTAAACAATGTATTATGTAGCCAATTCCAGTAAGGTAGACAAAATATGTATTTGACATTACAAGAATTTCTTTCCCGATGTAGCCAAAATTTTCAGAATAATCTTAACAACAGTTCAGAAATAGTAAAAACCTCCAACCAAGGTAAAATCATTCTGAACGCGCAAAACCAGAGTAGAAAGAACATCTGGCCATTAAAGATAAACACGATATAGGAGTAGTTACAGTAAAAATCAAATTCCTGTTATGATACGCGTGTCATTTGTGATTATGGTGTGGTGTGGTGTAAGAGGAGCAATAAATGACTAATTCTGTAGATTTTAGTGGTAGACCATTTCATTTTATTGGCATCGGCGGCATAGGTATGTCTGCTCTGGCATACGTTCTCGCCAAGCGTCAATTTCCAGTATCAGGTTCGGATCTTCGTCCAAACCATATTACGCACAAATTGGAATCTATCGGCGCTCATATTTTTGGTAGACAAGAGGCAAGCAATCTCGAATTCTTTCGCCCTCAAGTATTAAATTCACAAGAACAATTAACTGCTGATACTAAGTCAAAACTACCTCAAGTCATTTGTTCAACAGCAATTAACACTAATAATTTAGAATACAAAGCAGCGCTAGAATTAGGTTGCCCAGTTTTGCATCGTTCAGATGTACTAGCCGCCTTAATTGCCGATTACTACAGTATTGCAGTAGCAGGAACACACGGCAAAACTACAACTAGTAGCATGATTGGTTATATGCTGCTGGAAGCAGGTCTAGACCCAACGATTTTAGTTGGTGGCGAAGTCAATGCTTGGGAAGGTAATGCTCGATTGGGAGAAAGCAAATATTTGGTAGCTGAAGCAGATGAATCTGATGGTTCTTTGGTAAAACACGCTCCAGAAATTGGCATCATCACCAACATTGAACTCGATCATCCTGACCATTACGATACATTAGAAGAAGTCATTGACACCTTCCAGACATTTGCTAAGGGTTGCAAAACTTTAATCGGTAGTATTGACTGTGCAACAGTGCGCGATCGCTTACAACCCACAATCAGCTACAGTTTACACTCAGATACTGACGCTGACTACACCGTCACGAATATTGATTATCGGGCTGATGGCACCACCGCTCTAGTTTGGGAAAAAGGCAAAGCCTTGGGCGTGTTAAAGTTGCGGCTGCTCAGTCGGCATAATCTCAGCAATGCTCTGGCAGCAGTTGCTGTTGGTCGCGTTTTGGGCTTAGAATTTGGAGCGATCGCTAAAGGTATCGCCACCTTTGAAGGAGCAAGACGACGCTTTGAACTCCGGGGTGAAGTTGATGGTATTACCTTCATTGATGACTATGCTCATCATCCTAGTGAAATTCGCGTTACTCTCGCCGCAGCCCGTTTACAGGCAAGACCAGGGCAAAGAGTGGTTGCGATCTTCCAGCCCCATCGCTATAGTCGGACACTGACCTTTTTAAAAGAATTTTCCGAGTCCTTTACCCATGCTGATTTGGTTGTGCTGACTGATATTTACAGTGCAGGCGAACCCAATTTAGGGCAAATTACTGGTGAAGATTTAGCGGCAGAAATTGCTAAACACCATTCGCAGGTAGTTTATCAACCAACTTTACCCTCAGTGCATGAGTACTTATTAAAAACATTACGCCCAGGAGACTTAGCGCTGTTTTTAGGGGCTGGAAACTTGAATCAGGTGATTCCTGAAATAATTACCGCACTTTGCGAACCAGCTAAAGCCACATCTTAAGTGGAGACTTTGCAAAGACTTCATTTCTGAGCAAAGCGCCCGTCTAGCAACGGTTCCGTTTGTGAATTCTATTACCGTATCTTTGCGGTAAATTAATTGTAAAAATTTTACCCATACAAAGTAAAGATGACCATTTCCCAGGCAGTTGGAAACGTCTGCACAGTTTCTGCTTTGAATACAAAGAAACATCAAACGGCTAATTCGGTGGATAGTGAAGTAATTTACTTACCAAATACTGATTGTGCGATCAAGTCCCAGGCTTGCTTGTCAGCGTTTACTTCCTATAGGGTTGGAGGAGCAGCTGATTTGTATGTTGCTCCCCGAAACTTAGAAGCACTGCAAGCCAGTCTGAAATACGCAAAAGAACGTGATTTAAAGGTGACAACACTGGGAGCCGGTTCTAACCTCCTGGTAAGCGATGGTGGTATATCAGGCTTAGTCATTGCGACTCGTCATCTCCGCTTCAACAACTTCGACCCCCAAACCGGTCAATTAACCGTTGCTGCCGGAGAATCAATTCCTAGCTTGGCATGGGCGGCAGCAGAATTAGGGTGGCAAGGATTGGAGTGGGCTGTTGGTATCCCCGGAACAGCCGGTGGTGCTGTGGTGATGAATGCAGGGGCACATAATAGCTGTATCGCAGATATGTTAGTTAGTGCCGAGGTACTTTCACCCGATGGGACGCTGGAGACTCTTACCCCGGAACAGTTAGGTTATAACTACCGGACTTCATTATTGCAAGGTGGCGATCGCATAGTCACCCAAGCCACCTTACAACTCGCGCCAGGTGCAGACCCAGCAAAAGTTGTGGCAATCACCAAAGAACACAAAAAGCATCGGTTAAGTACCCAACCATACAACTTCCCCAGTTGTGGGAGTGTGTTCCGCAATCCCAAACCTTACAGTGCTGGCTGGTTAATTGAACAAACTGGCCTCAAAGGCTACCAAATTGGTGGAGCGCAAGTAGCACTACTCCATGCTAATTTCATCGTTAATCGGGGTGGGGCAAAAGCTAGTGACATCTTCTGTCTTATTCGCCACATTCAACATCAGGTACAAGAACGTTGGTCTATTAATTTAGAGCCAGAAGTCAAAATGCTCGGAGAGTTTCAAGGTGCTTGTGGATAGGGAATGGGGAATGGGGAATAGTAAAGATGATGCTGTAACGAAGAATTGATAACCAATGCCCAATGCCCAATGCCCAATTCCTGATGCATTAATTATTGGTAAAAAAAGAGGCAAATTGCTTACCGCATCTATAATTGAATTTGATTTGTTATTCAACGCACACGCGTACAAATAATTATGACAGGTAAAGGACAAGGATTCGGCTTTGGCTTAGGAAAAATGAAGGAACTGGCCGAAGCTTTTAAGAAAGCACAGCAAGTTCAAGAAGGTGCAAAGCGACTCCAAGAAGAATTGGAGCAAATGGAGATTCTAGGAGAATCTGGCGGTGGTCTGGTGAAGGTGATTGTCAGTGGGAACCAAGAACCCAAACGGGTAGAAATTTCTCCAGATGCTCTAGGGGAAGGTGCAGAAGTACTTTCCGATCTCGTGACAGTGGCAATGAAAGAAGCCTACAACAAGTCCACAGCAACAATGCGGGAACGCATGGAAGAATTAACCAGTGGGTTGGAGTTACCTGGATTTTAGTCATTGGTCATTAGTCATTGGTCATTGGTCAAAGGACTATTGACAAAGGACAAAAAATATCTATGCCTTACAAGTTGCTGTTTGTCTGCTTAGGTAACATCTGCCGATCGCCATCGGCAGAAAACATTATGAATCATCTAATTGAGCAGGCTGACTTGAGCGAAAGCATCCTCTGTGATTCGGCTGGTACATCTAGTTATCACGTTGGTAGCCCACCTGACAGACGCATGAGTGCTGCGGCGGCTACAAAGTTGGGAATTAAACTGCGTGGTCAAGCACGCCAGTTTCAAAAGTCAGACTTTCAAGACTTTGATTTAATTTTGGCGATGGATCGAGAAAATTATGATAATATCCTAACTCTCGATCGCACTCAGCAATATCAGCATAAAGTGCGTTTGATGTGCGAGTTTTGCTCTCGACACACTCTAAAGGAAGTTCCAGATCCTTATTACGGTGGTCAAGACGGATTTAATCAGGTTATTGATTTACTGATTGATGCTTGTGAAGGTCTGCTCACAAAAATTAAAAGTGAAGAGTTATGAGTTTTAATTCCGAACTCCTCACTTTTTTATTCCACCAAACCATGCTTCATGGCAAAACGCACTAATTCTGCTCGGTTGCTGGTTGAGGTTTTTCTTAATAAACTGCTAACGTACTTTTCCACTGTACGAGGACTCAGGTGTAACTGATGACCCATATCGGCATTAGACAGACCATGAGTCAATAACTCTAAGACTTCTTGTTCTCTATGAGTTAGGGATGAGTGCAGATGGGATTTCTGAATTTGAGTAGACAGAGAATTATGGGCATCCGCCGCTTTTGTCGAGGCGGAAATGCCCAAACTCTCTTTATGAGAAAAGCGATACTCCGATTGAATGATTTGCGATCGCTCCAAAAGATTGCGAATTGCTGCTGCTAATTCTTCCAGTTCAAAAGGCTTGGGTAAGTATAAATCGCACCCTGATTGGTAGCCCAAAATTCTTTCCTGGGTCTTAGTTCGGGCTGTTAATAAAATTACAGGCAATAACCGAAACACTGGTTGTTGACGCACCCGACGCACCAGTTCGTAGCCATTCATCTGTGGCATTATAATATCCGTGACAATCAAATCAGGATTATACTCATCCACCATAAACAAAGCCTCTTGACCGTCATTAGCCGTGATCACACAGTAGCCAGACAGTTCAAGATAGTCGCTAACAGACAGACGAGTGCCCAAATCATCATCCACTACAAGGATCGTCAAGGGCATGGACAATACACCCCTAGCATTTTTTTACTCAGAAATTTGCTTCTACGCGCTTCATCAGCGAACACTGGTAAGAATAGTGTTCTTATGTCTCATACTATGACAGGATTACCAGCTAATGACTGACTTTAGGGTTGATTTATAGAGAGAATCTTAAATCTTTAGGAAGGTTAACGGAGTGTAACTGCCTTTGACTCACTCTGCTTAGGAGGCATAGAGAGCTTTTTAATTTGTAATAACTCATTAATCAGGCAAAGTAGATTCTTATTATAGTATAAATTATTATTAATATTATCAGTAATTTACCAAAATATAAGTTAAATAACCATAATTGAAATAATTTTCTAGAGAAGAGTAGCATCTCATAGCAATATACCCACAAAGGTACACTACAAACCTTTAATTATCTACGCCGATTTACTTACTCACTTTTTGGGAAACTTGAGACAAAATCCTCCAAATTCTGGGTAAACCTCAGATTTAATCCATATCTGGTAGCTTAAAGTTACCAGAAAACTCTTAATTATGAACTTAGAAAAGCTAAATTAGTGATATCCAGTTCAATATTTATAGCGGTTATAATGAATACCCTATAATTCGCAAGACAATCCAAATAATTTTTTAGGTACATTTAAAGCGCACAAAATTATCAATGAGCGACAAGAACGAAGGTTACAAAGTTATTGCTGACAACCGTCAAGCCCGTTATTTGTATGAAATTCTGGAAACTTACGAAGCCGGAATTGAGTTGACAGGAACCGAGGTGAAGTCAATTCGTGCAGGTAAAGTCAATCTCCAAGATGGCTATGCTTTACTTCGCAATGGCGAAGCATGGCTGATCAATATTCATATCTCGCCTTATAACGCCAGCGGACAATATTTTAATCACGAACCACGGCGGACACGCAAGCTGTTGTTGCATCGTCAAGAACTCCGCAAGCTAATTGGCAAAGTAGAACAGCAAGGGTTAACTTTAATCCCTTTGAAAATGTATCTCAAACGCGGCTGGGTAAAAGTGAGTATAGCCCTTGGCAAAGGTAAAAAGCTCCACGATAAGCGAGAAGACCTGAAACGACGAGAAGATCAGCGTGACATTCAACGGGCAATGAAAAGTTATTAACGTTCTTTTCGTATCAAGTCAGAAAAAGCTCTTGCTAGTCGCATTGGTAAAAGCTTGGGATATATTGGGAATTCTCAACGCCTCTGCGGTTTGTTAAGGAAGAATAAAACCGCAGAGAGGCTGAGGGCACAGAGAAATATGAGTGTAAAGATGTAACTAATATGAAGGGCGGGGAAAAACTTAGACTCTTTTTTGATACTATTTAAGACCGGACTCTTTAAATATTGATTGACGTATGAGCAAAGGTACCCTGTTTGATAAAGTTTGGGACTTACACACCGTTGGTACACTTCCCTCAGGGCTGACGCAACTATTTATCGGGCTTCACTTAGTTCATGAAGTCACCAGTCCCCAGGCTTTTGCTATGTTACGCGAGAGGGGACTAAAAGTACTATTTCCAGAGCGTACCGTTGCTACAGTCGATCATATTGTGCCGACAGAAAATCAGGCACGTCCCTTTGCTGATGGTATGGCAGAGGAAATGATTCAAGCACTTGAGCAAAATTGCCGAGAAAATAACATTACCTTTTATAATATTGGTTCTGGTAGTCAGGGTATCGTTCATGTGATCGCTCCAGAACTGGGACTGACTCAACCAGGAATGACGATCGCTTGTGGAGATAGCCATACTTCCAGTCATGGGGCATTTGGTGCGATCGCATTTGGGATTGGTACTAGCCAAGTTCGGGATGTTCTCGCTGCTCAAACTCTTGCACTCTCGAAACTGAAAGTAAAAAAAATTGAAGTTAATGGCAGTCTAAACCCAGGAGTTTATGCCAAAGATGTCATCCTACATATCATCCGCACCCTCGGCGTAAAAGGCGGCGTGGGCTATGCTTACGAATTTGCAGGTACGACATTTGAGCAAATGAACATGGAAGAGAGGATGACTGTCTGCAATATGGCGATCGAGGGGGGTGCTAGATGCGGCTATATTAATCCCGATCGAGTCACCTATGATTACCTCAAGGGTAGAGATTTTGCACCCATTGATGCAGATTGGGATAAAGCATTGGCTTGGTGGGATTCCATCAAGAGCGATGTTGATGCCGAGTATGATGATGTAGTTGTATTTGACGCTGCGGAAATTTCTCCTACTGTTACTTGGGGGATTACTCCTGGTCAAGGTATCGGTATCAACCAGTCAGTGCCTCAGCCGGAAGAACTGCTGGAAGAAGACCGATTTATTGCCGAAGAAGCTTACCGATACATGGATTTATATCCTGGTCAACCCATCAAAGGTACCAAAATAGATGTCTGCTTTATTGGTAGTTGCACCAACGGCAGAATTAGTGATTTACGGGAAGCTGCAAAAATCGCCAAAGGTCGCCACGTTGCAGAGGGAATTAAAGCTTTCGTTGTCCCCGGTTCTGAAAGAGTGAAGGAAGAGGCAGAAGCTGAAGGACTGGATAAAATCTTTCAGGAAGCCGGATTTGAATGGCGTGAACCCGGATGTTCCATGTGCTTGGCAATGAACCCCGATAAATTACAAGGAAGACAAATCAGTGCCTCTTCTTCTAACCGCAACTTTAAAGGAAGACAAGGTTCCTCTTCTGGCCGGACATTGTTAATGAGTCCGGCGATGGTCGCCACTGCTGCTATTAAAGGCGAAGTCTCTGATGTGCGTGAGTTGTTGTAATTTTGGGGACTGGGGACTAGGGACTGGGAATTGGGGATTGGTAATTGAAAGTTTATCTATTCCCGACCCCCCGATCTTCCCTAATCCCTAGTCCCCAGTCCCCAGTCCCTTTTTCAACAGTCTGTCATTGAAAGAATAGATATAAAATTATGGTGAGTGAAGTTAAAACAGTTTCAGGACGCGGTATACCCTTAGTGGGCAATGATATAGATACCGATCGCATCATTCCCGCGCGATATTTGAAAGCCGTTACCTTTGATGGGTTAGGCGAAGGTGTGTTTATTGATGACCGGACAGCACTTAAAGGCGAACATCCCTTTGACCAACCCCAATACCAAGGGGCGAATATTTTAATAGTCAATAGAAATTTTGGCTGTGGTTCATCACGGGAACACGCACCCCAAGCGATCGCAAAATGGGGAATCCAAGCTTTAATCGGTGAAAGCTTCGCAGAAATCTTTTTTGGTAACTGTGTGGCAATGGGCATACCTTGTCTGACAGCCGATGCTGTCACTGTTAAACAACTACAAGATTTAGTTGCAACTAATCCCCAAGCAGGTGTGAAAGTCAATCTGGAAACCTTGCAAGTGCAAATTGGTGATTACACCGCCCCAATTGCGATCGGTGAAGGTACTAGAAGCACATTCATTTCTGGGACTTGGGACGCTTGCGGTCAGTTGGTGGCCAATGCTGACAAAGTTCGGGCAACAGCTGCAAAATTACCTTATGTAAGTTGGGGCAATTTAGCAGCGAGTTAATGTTAATATTTTCTCCTTCCCTGGCTCTGCTGGGGAATACTAATTGATTCCCAATACCTTCACTGTTCAATAGCTTTAAAATTTGTAGTGCTTATCCTGTATAGCTTAGAGCTTTAGTCCTTATCTTCAGCCCTGAAATACCTGCTACGTAACAGGAGCATTATCAAATTTATCAGGATTCGCGGAAAACCCCATCCGTCTGTACGGTGGGGATTATTGCGGTCTGCGGAGCGGAGCGCAGTAGACAATCATTCTTTTCCGCCTGACTGCTCTTTAATGTAATCTTTGACTATTTCCAATGGCGCTCCACC
>NZ_NOLI01000125.1:0-23441 GCF_002245975.1 Nostoc sp. 'Peltigera membranacea cyanobiont' 213
TTAAAATGATTATCATTATTGTTTAAAATTGGATTCTTGGTTTTTGTTGATTAATTTATTCTTTGGAAGTCCCTTACACGGTATTCAATAAGGAAACCAAACAGAATCGCCATACCTGTAAACAATTACTAAACAAGGCATTCCCAGAAGTTCCTTACTCCGAAAATAAACACATCAATGTCAAAGGGGAAAAATCACCTTATGACGGAGATTTAAGTTACTGGAGCGAACGTAACAGTAAGCTATACGACGATAATACCTCTAAAGCCCTCAAGCAGCAAAACCATAAATGTGGACATTGCGGATTAAAAATGCTCAGTGACGAGAAGGTACATTTACATCACGTCGATGGAAACCATAACAACTGGAAATTCAAGAACCTTCTAGCTATTCACGAAAGCTGCCACGATTACAAACACATGAGCAAAAGCGAAAGCTAAGAACATCGGAAGCTGGGTGCGATGAAAGTCGCACGCCCAGATTGTGCGGTTCGTTGATTGAAACCGAAGCCCTTTAGGACTTTGGAGGAAAATCGTCTCTACACCGCCTTGAGTGCAAACTCAGAAATATAGTAGAGATAACTTTAGTTTAGTGTGAGTGCGCCAAACCCAAATTTGACAAGTCTCACCCGCTAGGAATGGCGTGATGCCAAAACTGCCCACACGGATGGAGAATAAACTCTAAAAATGAAGCTGGGGACAGAACGAGAATAACAAACCTGAGATGGGGGCAACTCGTATAGGTAAGTAGTCATGGTTAAACACTAGTTAAACTCTCGGAAAAAGCGTCTGAGCGTGAACGACCGAATTCAAGGTCGGACAACGACACAAGATAACACGTAAAAGTGTGAAAATACCCGCATTATTTTGATCTGGATAAATGCAATTCTGGGAAATCGTAGGCGAAATGAGAGAACCTAAAACTACAAAACAACTAAATTTTGGAACGAATAAAACTGCTCTTTCAACCTCCAGTTAGAGAGATTTAATCTCCGAAACTGTGGACTCCTTAAATAAGAGTTAGCGGGTAGAGTTGATAAGATGTACTCGAAAATTTAACAAGTAAGGACTGTTAGACAACTGGGTACGGTTTACATAGAAGATGTTCAAATGCGTAGAGAATGTTATGACAACGGAGTTAAATCCAGTTGATAAATGGAAATCGATTCCTTGGCGCAAGCTGCGGAAAATCGTGTTTCGCCTACAAGTAAGAATATTTAAGGCTCAAAAGAACGGTAATGTGCCTCTGGTGCGTAAACTTCAAAAGCTCTTATTAAGCTCTAAAGCAGCAAAATTGCTTGCCATCCGACAAGTAACGCAACTGAATACTGGGCGGAAGACCGCAGGGGTGGACGGAAAGAAAGCCCTCGAACCCTCTCAAAGATTGGCACTACTTGAAGTGTTAGTTAAGAACTGGAGGCAATGGAAACATCAGCCATTAAAGCGAGTGTTCATCCCTAAAGCCGATGGAACTAAAAGAGGATTAGGTATTCCAACCATTAGCGACAGAGCATATCAATGTCTTATCAAATATGCCTTGGAACCAACAGCAGAAGCTACGTTCAATGCCCACTCATACGGGTTCAGACCTAGTAGAAGCTGTCATGATATTCAAAGACAATTATTCAATAATCTAAACTCTAGCAGTAATGGAATAGAAAAGAGAATTTTGGAATTGGATATTGAAAAATGTTTCGACAAGATTGACCACAAATTTTTGATGCAATCTGTCCAACTACCAAAGGCAGCAAAACAAGGAGTCTTTCGGGCAATAAAAGCCGGAGTTAGGGGAGAATTCCCCTCGTCAAAATCTGGTACGCCCCAAGGGGGAGTTATTAGCCCATTACTAGCAAATCTAGTCCTTCACGGATTAGAAAATGTAGGTCATGAGGTCAGATTAAAAATCAGAAATGGCGGAAGATATATAGACACTATTAATGGATTTCGTTATGCGGATGACGTTGTGTTTATTCTGAAACCAGGAGATGACTCCAAACTCCTCCGAGAATACATTGATAACTTCTTGGAAACAAGAGGCTTAAAAGTCAAAGAAGCCAAAACTAAAGTTGCACATAGTACAGATGGTTTCGACTTCCTTGGGTGGAACTTCGCAGTTAAACCCAATGGTAAATTCATTTCAACACCAAGTCAAAAAGCTACAGATAGCATTAAGACAAAAGTTAAAGAAGTGATGAAAGATAGTCGTTTCACTCTAGAGCATCGCATCAACAAATGTGGTTCGATGATAAGAGGGTGGAGAAATTATCACAGATTCTGCGATATGAGTCAACATGACCTATGGGCACTGCGCTACTGGTTATGGAAATTTATTCGGAAACAAGGAAGATACAACCGTTATGAAACCAATAAGGTTATAAAAAGAGCAATTCCTTCGGTCAGTTGGTCAGCTTGCAAGTTTGTCATTGTCAAAGGAGATAAATCACCCTATGATGGCGACTTTGTTTATTGGTCTAAACGCGAGAATGCTAACTATGATGGTATAACGGCACGACTTCTCAAGAAACAGAATCACAAATGTACAGACTGTAATCTATCGTTCATTTCAGGTGATATTGCCGAATTACACCACATTGACGGCAACCGTGATAACTGGAAACCGTTAAATTTGGAAGTCCTGCACCGAGAATGTCACCAGCATCAGACCATTCATGGTCGGGTGAGAGTCCGAACAGTGGGATAGACCCGACTTATTAGGTGTCAGACTAGGAGCCGGATGCAGTCAAAGCTGCACGTCCGCGTTCTGAAGGAGAGGTGTCTCCTGGTAACAGGAGCATCGACTCTAATTAACAGAGAGGTGCCCCGGATAATACCGGGCATCGACTCTACCTAATATACTCTCCTTAAAAACTCTAGGTTTCAAAATGGACGGTTTAAGTTAAAAAATTAGTTGTCAATTTCTCAATCGTAGAAAAGGATTTAGCAGATGTTTACCTGCAAAGTTAACTGGCTTTGGCTGCTAGTAATAGGAGGTATAGTTACAGCTTGTACCCCTGCTACTGTAAATGTCAGTGGCAAGGATGAGAAGAATACGACTCAAGCTCAAGCTCAAACTGTGCCTGATTATCCGTCGATGTATGACGTGGATGTTAAAGTTTGTGGCAACATCATTGCCCCTCTCAAGGATAGAAAACGTTGTGTCAATCAACAATTACGTTTGTGGGGCCCAGTAGGAGAGGCAAAATTAGTTCGTGCTGGTATTTCTCTACCATCAGTTTCTAGCGTAGAGCATAAACTAGCGATCGCCTCGAAAGGCTGTTATCCTGTTTATTCCCAACCTGACCAGCAGCAGTTTTATTGGGCTAATTCCATTATTCAAGTCAACAGGGGAGGAACTGCACCCACAGTCGAAGTCAAGCCAACTCAACTTTCAAACCAGCAGATTAATGAGTTAATGACTAGTAAACTTTCCAGTCGGACAATTACAACATTTGGTGGGGTGGGATGCGAACCTGCATCTTCGGTAAAATAAAGCTTTTACGGTTGAGGGTGGGCGGGCAAAAAAGTTACCCCACATTTTAGTGGGGCTACTGTCAGAGCCAGCAGATAATTATGAAGCTTCAGCCCATCTAGCTGTACGTTGTTGTTTATGAGCTTTGCGCCGCTCCCGTACTGCATCCAAATCTTTCAGTCCATACAGACGTTTGGCGTATGCTAGTAGTTCATTGATGGGAGTTTCGCTATAGTCCTGGCGAAACTGAATGTTATGTTCGTTCCAATCAAATTCTTGCTGATTAAAACGTGCTTGAGCAGCAAGTTCTCTACCTGATTCCTCACGTAAAACTTCCAGTACCATTAATCGCACTTTATCCTGATAACCTATTACTTGATCCAACGCTTTTGTTTGTTGCTGATTACGAGTCATTTGAGTCATTTGATTATCCTTTGATTTACGAATTACTACATCTCACATAGATAGCATCGACAGATGCCTTCTGAGTTAGAGTTCACTTTTGAGTCTCTTGAATTCAGCAGCAATCGCTGCATTGAATTCTGTTGGATGCGGGTGGGCGGGAAATAAAATGCCCTGAATTATCTAATTCAGGGCATTGTAATTAATCGTCAATTTCTATATCTTCGTCATCTTCATCTTGTTCAAAATCGTCATTTATCAAGTCATCAGAGTTGCTACTTAAACCATTGAGTCCGTCCATACGTTTAGACCGAGCAGCTTTATGAGAAGCACGTCTATCTCGTATTTCATCAAGATTATTCAAGCCGTAAAGTTTGCGGGCATAATTCACCAGTTCTTTTAATGGTGTATTTACATAGTCCTTACGGAATTGGGAATTGTGTTTGTCCCAATCAAACTCTTGTCCGTTAAATCTGGCTGCTGCTGCTAATTCTCTTCCTGATTCTTCCCGCAATACTTCAATTACCATCAGGTGTACTTTTTCCTGATAAGTCATTACTCGTTCTAAAGCAGGAATATGCCTTTCAATTTTACGTGATGCTTTAGCAGTTTTGCGGACGTTAGCGTTAACCATGAGAATTACTCCTTTATATTTAGTATTTTTCTCATAGAAACAGCATCGAAAGATGCAATTCACTCCAGTTTCAATTCTTTATTCGGCAAAAAAAACAACCATGTATTGCCTCAAACAATACATGGTTATTTTGGGTTATTATTCTGTCAATTACTGAGAAGAAGTCAGAATTATTTACTCGTCTTCATCTTCTTCATCTAATTCGTCATCTTCATCTAAATCTTCGTCGAGTTCATCTTCAATATCCTCCTCATCTTCATCCAGGTCTTCGTCTAGTTCGTCATCTAAATCGTCAAGTTCTTCCTCTTCTTGTTCTTGGAAAGAATTACGACGTTCCAGAGATGCCCGGTTGAATTCAACTAAATCTGCTATTGCTTGCTCTGGGTCAGTGCTGATAGTGTCATACAGCATACCCATGAAAATTGCCACTACTTCTGGTGCATATTTGAGTGCATCTGGTTGTCCAAACAATTTAGTAAATAATTTGGTGTTCCATTTCTGCCAATCAAACTTTTTGTTACCACCTTTCTTTTTGACTTGGGCTGCAATGTCAAGTCCGAGTTTTTCACGCGCTGCATGACCGATTTTAGTGGAAACACGCGAATCCCGTAGCTGCAACTTAACACCATATTCTTTGAAGATTAGGTTCCGCAATTCCTTCAACAATGCTAATGCCTCTTCTTGCGGTGAAGCATTCGCTACCTTTGATCTAGTTGTAGCGGATGTGCCATTGGTTTTGGCAGATGTTTTAGTATTAGCTCCGTTGCGATTGTTGTTATTGGTTCTAGCTTTAGCGATAGCCATTTTACAGCTTCCTTTAATGAAGTGAATTTTTCACCTCCTTGCCGCAATCGCGGCTTTCACATCCATTCTCCTCCAATTTCAAACCTATTTTTTTAGATGAACCGGAATTTTGGCGGAGTAGTTTCTGAAATTAACGCTGTGCTGGAGGCGATGCCTGCGGCGGGCGTAGCCATCGCTCTTTTTCATCAAAGTCCTCGCGCCGTGTAAGCCGTGGGGTTTCTGACGTAATAAATATAGCCAACCCGTTAGTAATAATTATCCGTGTGGCTAAAGCATCAGTAATAAATTTGCTCTAAAAGGGGAAAGTAAGTTGTTGAAGTCAAGTTTATGAAATTGATAACAGACTGGCCTGCTCTGGCTGACCAAAATACTCCAATTGTGGCTGTGGAGTATCATACGCCTGACAGAATGCAGATACTACAGCAGTTTTACCATTGGGGTGAGGAGCGGTCTTTGTCAGTCTTTGTCTGGAATCCTGGTTACTGTGGACTACAGCAATTAATTCAGCATCAAGGTCAGTACATCTTACAGTCAACTGACAGAGGTAAAGACACGGATACTATTCAGTATCTTCTGCAAGACTATCAACCAGGCATTTATTTACTGGAGGGAGTGCTAAATGAGGATGATGGTAGCAAAATAAGTCAAAAACGTAGCTATCAATTACTCAATGGCTGTCATCAAGCTCTCTGGAGTCAGCAACATCATTACTGGGTGTTATTGGAAACTTACGTTCAACTACCTCTAGAATTACAGCCTTTTATTCCTGTACTGTCACATCCACTTCCAGACAAACAGCAGGTGCAGGTGGTTGTGCAGCAGTTTTGTGATACCTGGGTTGAGCATAGCCATTATCACCTTCAGAACTGTGCAGAGTGCGATCGCCTACACCCCACCGTACCCCATCGCCATTCTTGGTTAAAGACAACAGAAAAAACATCAGCGCTGCAATTGCTCTTCCGTGCCTGTGAGGGTTTACCCATAGGCGAGATAAATATGCTACTACAGCAATGTCTAGGTTTTGCAGAGCAGTTTGAGGAAATCGCCCAATTAGTACTAGAGCATAAAGTTAGCAAACTGCGGGGACGGGGTTTAGAGTACATTGCCCAACCGGATGTACCTTCAGCCGGAGGATTAGATTTACTAGAGAAAAGGTTAGAAACTATTACCTGTTTACTTCAACCTCAAGCACAGCAATATGGATTGAAGTTTCCCACTGGGATGCTCTTATGGGGGCCACCGGGTACGGGTAAAAGTCTTTCTGCCAAGCTAGCAGCTAAGAAAATGGGATTACCATTGTTAGCAGCTAATTGGGGTGTACTACTGGGTGATTCTCATCCCGACAGAGCATTAAAGGAGTTTATTGCTTTGGTGACTTCCCTTGCTCCCTGTGTACTTTATTGGGATGACTTTGATAAAGGCTTTGCTGGTTGGGACTCCAATGCAGATGGAGGTGTAGCACGGCGGCTCTCTGCTGCTTTACTAACTTGGATGCAAGAGCATCAAGAGCCAGTTTATACCATTGCTACTGTCAACCGCTTAGAAATGCTACCTGCGGAATTAGTGCGCCGTTTTGATGATATCTTTTTTGTGGACTTACCCTACGAAGGGGCAAGATATGAAGTTTTCAATCTACATCTAGCCAAGTATTTTCCAGCTTTTCGAGACAATAACTCTCCTTGGAGCGATGACCAATGGCGTAGGTTGTTGGCTGAATATCGTATTTGCAGCCCAGCAGAAATTGGTAATGCAGTCCGTCGTTGTGCTGAGTCGGCTTTTTATCAAGGTAGACCAGAGCAAATTGAGTTTGAGGATTTGTTGAAACAGCGACAAGAATTTACACCAGCTATGGAGCGAGAGTCAGAACAGATACAGGCAATTCGTAATCAGGCTATTTATGCTAAACCTGTAGCTAGTCAGGATGTTTCACGATTTGCTTATCAGCACCGCGAGTTATTTGGGTGATCAATTTAGCGATAAAAAAATGGTATTCAATTTGGCGAAAGAAAAAGGGGACGGTTCCTGCCCCACAGCTCAATCAAGACACTACACGAATATTTAAAAAAATCCGACGCTTGCGGACTCGCTACCCTTCGGGTTCGGCAGTGACGCTCGAAGACTCGCTACCGCTTCGCTAACGCAACCGACGGAAACCGCCAGGACTGCGACTGCCTCACCGCTACGCTATCTGCTTTTTTCAAGCCTTGCCTCGGGGAGAGGCTCGTCCACCACAAATAAATTATGAGGCTCCTCGACTCGCCAAAAAGCCTAGCCTCAGTTAGCCAAATGTAATTTTTGAAATTTAGCTTGTGTCGGATTTTGAAATCCGACATTTATTAAAATTCTCAAACTTATGTTTATCGGATTTTAAAATCCGACAAACAATTGATATACTGCGACTAAGTTTGAGCAATTTTTATGAAACAGATAGTTCTCGCGCTCCTGGCTAATGCTGGTGGAGTAGGTAAGTCTACCATTAGCACACATATTGCCTATGAAGTAAGTAAGCGGGGTTATACAGTAGCTATGTTAGATTTAGACCCCCAACGTTCATTGGATGTGTTTTGTGGTTTGTCACCAGCCGAAGCAAATTTAACTACAGTAGAGTTACTTTCAAAGGATTTTAAAGGTGATTGGTCATTAGTACCAGTTTGGGATTCCAAGGTTGAGGTGTGTCAAGGACATCCCTTGTTAGCTGAAATAGCTAATGAATTGGTGATCAGAAAGCGTGGAGAATATAGTCTAGCTGACAAACTAAATAAATATTCATTACCTCATAACTTAATTATCTTGGACTGTCCTGCAACTTTGGGTATGCTAAACGTCAATGCTTTAGCTGCTGCTACTCATGTTTTAGTTCCAGTACAGTTAGAGATGAAAGCTATTTCTGGTTCGGCAGAGTTAGTTGAATGGTGTATTTCCACAAGTGACGAGTTACAACTTGAACCACGTCCACCAATTTTAGGGTTTGTTCCCAGTATGTATAACACAGTTGTAGCTATGCACAGGCAATACCTGGCACAGTTACCTGCAATTGCTGAGAGATTAGGGATAAAGTTATATCCCAAAATTCGTAGTTCTAACGAGTTTAAAAATGCTAGTGCCTATGGATTACCATTGCACAAGTATCGTCCCAAGCATCCTGCTTGCAAAGATTTCAAGTTAATTGTTGATGATGTAATTGCATTAATTAAGGAAAAATAATGGCAAAAGGATTACCGCAGATAGGCGATAAATTTAAAGGGGCAGTACAGAAAACCGATCAAGAACAAAGAATTACGGATTTACAAGCTGAAGTAGAAAGGTTACGTGCATCGCAATCACCAGAATTAGAGACAGAAATCGCCAAACTACGCGAACAATTGCAAACGCAAACAGGTGAGATTGCCATAGATACGGGTCTAATTGACCCTAACCCTAACCAGCCAAGACAAACAATTACACAAGAGTCTATTCAGGCAAAAGCGAGATTACTAAAAAAACATGGCCAGATTACACCAGTAATTTTAGTTCCTCAAGATAACGGTCGTTATATGCTCTTGGACGGACAGTTACGTTGGTCAGGAGCGAAGCTATTAGGATGGGAGACTATTCGGGCATTAATCGTACCTCAGCCACAGGATTTAGACCAATCTTCGTTATTGACTTTTTTAGGTTTTGAAGATTTAAATCCACTGGATAAGGCAGAAGCAATATTTAAAGAGATCACCAAATCAACTGGTTTAGAAATTGATGAGGTTGCTACAACTCTTGGTGCTGTACTTAAGCGGCTTGAACGTAATAATCAAGTTAAGGAATTAACAAAATTATTAATTTCTAGTAGTGAAGAGCAACAACAAGGTTTAGAAGTACTGGATATTAATAACGAGGAGCAAGCTTTATTTTTAGTGTTCTTAGAATTTGGGTTGAATCCTGCTTCTGTTAAGTCCAATCTTTTACCAATGTTATCTTTGCCAGAAGATTTAAAAAAAGCAATTCGTTATCAAGAACTGAAAGGCGCTCACGCATTGGCATTAGCAACATTGTCATCAAGAATATTGAAAATTTCCGAACAAGAAGCAGCTATAGAACGAATAAAAGCAACAGAACAGGTATTAAAAGAAAGTTTAACTGTACCTGAGACACGTGATTTAATTAAGGGTATTAAAGCTCAGTATTTAACATCAGAACAATCAGAATCAAAAGAAGTAAAAGTAATTATTCAAAAAATCAGTAGTGGATTATCTGAGATAACTTTAGCTAATGCTAGTCGTGAACAACTTCAATCTTTACAAGAAATCTTGGAGCAGAAATTAAACGAAATTGGTAAGTTAATTGAATAAGTTTTTGGGGCAAAAAGAGCGATCGCTTAGGCCACAGTTTACTTACCCCTAAGCAACTACGGGTGAGTATTTTTACAAACTAAAAGGCGTTGGCGTTCATGTAGCGTACCCGTAGATACCCAGAGGACGGCTTACTAGAAGGTAAAGTAGATTAGGTTATACGAGGTTTGCCAAACCCCATATCTTATCAAAATCGCACTTTAAATTGGGTGTCTCTAAAATTCTTACAAAGTTATTAGGGATACACCAATTACTCAACTAAATAAAGTTAATAGTGTTGATTGGTTAATCATGAGTTTATACCTCAAAGCACTTGACTATCTCCACACAAAACCCTTACGACGCAAGTATTTTGGACTGACCAACATCGAGATTATCCAATTACATCACTTTAAAATTGGATATGGGCAAGCAACAAGTCCACATAATACCCTTATGTTCATTAATATCATAGGATTACTATGGATCATACTGCTGATGATATCAATTCACTTGTCCCAGTAGTTTTTCGATCTTCTAGAAAAGAATGGGCAATTAAATTGATGATTTCAACTCTTTCTACAGCAGAGGCCGCAGATACAAGCTTTTGCAGGCTTACACCTGGCTTTGCCCCAAGCAGCTGAGACAAATACCACTCCCGTGCTTCTATGGGAACAGCCCCTAACAATGCTAGAAACTTTCTAGTTCCCAAGTCAGCCTTTCCCTTACGAAATCTGGAAATTAGCACCTCTGAAACTCCAGCTTGCTTGGCTACAACCTTTGCCGAAAGGTTGAATCTATCGAACATCTCGTCAAATAGTTGCTGGTAAAGAGAAGTTTCCTCTGTTACAAAATTTTGCATTTCTAGCTAATTATAGGATTAGTTAGTTGTTATAGTATGCGATATTTAGAGAGAACTCTATTAGGATTTTTGAAGATATGGATAATTCAATGATAACAAGGGACTTACTCTTTTCAAATTAAGCCAACAGTAGTTCTGACTGAAAACATAAGATCAGCTTTTCTTCAGTAGAGCAGAACTTCTGTTAATACTTGCTTTGGCGACACTTTTGAGGGCGCAAGTTAAGAGAATTTAGGCATACATCAAGTAAAGCCTGAAGTTGCTAATCGCTTTGCTCTCTATTGTTGTGTGTCAAATGGCTGGTGTTTAAAAAGTTAGCCCTTGTCTGGGGGGACAGGGGCTGGAAATTTTTCTTGCTTATTAAGGTGATTATGACACAGAACAGTTCAAAAATTCAAGGTAAGTTTTACCCACTCCAGCACGACGAATGGCTGAAAGCCTGCCGAGAATTAACGCCAGCACAGAAAGATGTGCTGTACTACATTCGCACTCTCGACCCTTATGGCGATGGGGTTGAGTTGTCTGTTTCCGGGATAGCTAGGCAACTGTCAACAGAGAATAAAGAAGTACATCGCTCTACAGTTAGCCGCGCTCTCAAAGCCTTAGATGACAAGGGATTTATTGACCTTGAACTACTGAAAGTCCAAGTCAAAATTTTAGCTGGTGGGCTTCATTGTTGCGATGAGACAACAGTGTTGCCTACAGACAACAGTGTTGCCTCACCGCAACAAGCGCGATCGCTACGCAACAAGCGTGATCATGACGCAACAAGCGCGATCGCTACGCAACAACCGAGTTCCGAAAGCCCTACCCAGCGCCAATCTTCAAGTCCTAAGACTTATAAGACTTATTCAGACTTTATTAAGACTCTCTCAGAAGACGAGCGAGCGAATTTTTGGAAATTTTGTGAGGAAAAAACCAAAAATCTTAGCCAGCCAGTGAATGACATTGAGGCTTGGTTAGCTCACAAGAACAAAGNTGGAAGAAATCGCTGGGAGGTTTATTACGAAAAATATCTGGCTTCAAAACAGGTACAAGCCAAAAAAACTGAAACAAAAAATGCTCAAGACGAATTCCGCCGAGAAATCGAGGAACGGCAACGACAAGCTCAAAGAGCTTGGGAAGAGTCGCAAAACCAAAATCTCGCTCTTGATACTGACGGTGAGACATGATTGATAAATTGCCACCCCAAAACATCGAAGCGGAAGAGGCGATTTTAGGCGGTATCATGCTTGACCCAGAAGCAATCGGTAGGGTGAGCGATCGCTTAATTCCCGAAGCCTTTTACATTAGCGCCCATAAAGATATCTATCAAGCCGTGCAGCGCCTTCATTGCTCTGGTAAACCCACTGATTTACTCACAGTTACAGCTTGGCTTACTGACCACGAAATGCTTATCCGTATCGGTGGGAGAAATAAATTAGCAACTCTGGTAGACCGCACAGTGTCAGCTGTCAACATTGACACTAGCGATCGCTACTTAGAAAAGGCAAAAACAAGGAACTTGGACCTCGGTTTATTGGGAATAAGCCCTGGTAATTGAGATATAAAATCCGATCTCACATTTTCGCATTGCTCCCCAAACAGAGTTAGATAAACGTGTTCATTACACTACTTTAAATTTACACGTCCTTGAGGGTCGCCATAGAGCGAGTATGCAAGCCAAGTAGAGTTGTAGGGCGCAAGCTGGCGGATTTCTTCTCTAGCATAGCGAAATGCCTCAGCAATAGTCTCGTTATCTTTTAACAATCCTGTGTAGAAGCGTTGGGCAAACCTTAACGCTAGTCCATCATTTACTTCCCACATAGCTCCGACGAATACAGCCACACGCGCCTCTGTTACTAACCGTTCAGCCCAACCACCTAAACCAGTAAAACTGAACTCTGACCGTCCTCCATGACAAGCATTAATAAAAAGCAGTGGGCGTGGTCTGCGTCCACCAAATCTGACTCGAATGTCAGAAGGACGTAGAATACCATCTGATAACTTGATCGCAGAGTTACCAGGTAAGGTAGCGTCAAACATACCGTGGCAGGCAAAGTGTAACATAAAGAATTTTCCGGTCTCTAACCAATCCAATACTTCTTGGTAAGTGCTAAAAGGCTCAAGTACAGTGATATCTGAACGCAAATTATGTAACTGTTTGATGAAAGTTACCTCTTCCTGTACTGCGGACAGGTTGACTTGAGTAGGCGCTATTGGCCGTGCCGTACCCACCTGTAACTCTTCAACTGTGCCTCCTTGCCCTGATAACCAACGGGATAAAGCAAACTGCTGACACCAAAATTGTTCGTCTTCTCGTTCTCCATCTTCGTTATAACGATAGGGCTTAATTACTTCCCACGGTACCCAAGGCTCATCAGAAGTAATGAGAATAGATGAAATTAGGGATTTAAAGCGCCAATACTCCTGCTGCAATTTATCAGGAATTAGTTCATCCCATAGTTCACGCCCTAAAGTTGCCAACCGTCGCTCGGCAGCAGCTTGTTCTGTTGACTTGATTGGGCCAGCTAAGCTTCCCAGTTCTTTGTATACTGCCTGCATTTTCTCTAATGGTGAGCCTTTCAAGGTTAATTCACCAACTTTGACATGGTGATACCCTGCGACTTTTGAATGCAACGTGAAGTAGAGAGTACGGTCATCGCGCAATTCAATGCATAATTCCAAATCGGGTGGTGGGACAATAGGTGCTATTTTTAACTCTAGGCTTGTCACTTCTTTTGGTTTTGATACATCGTAATCTAAAGGCTCTTTCACAACTAGTACGCTGCACCTTTCTGTACCAATACGGCGATCGCATTGGTAAAAATCTACTCGTATTTCTTGCTCACCAAGTTTGCAAGCAGTAAGGTTAAACTCTACACTAGAGTCGCTGTCAAGTTTCACTTGCATTAATTGATAATCGTTGCCTTCAATATCAAAACCGCGAGGAGTACGCAATACTACTTCTATCTCAGGCAATTGTGCGGGAGTACAACTATTCTCAACATAGATAGCCTGAGTACTAGGCTTTGGTTGTTCGATCAAAAGTTGGACGAATAGGCTGAACTTTTCGTTAAGGATAATTTGATTTGGACATTCTAAATTAGGATAGCGCAATAGCAGTGAAGAAGCTTCCAGAAAAGCTTGATGATTATCTATTGGTTGAGTGTGGGGTTGATTAACAGGAGGAATATTTCTCGAAGAAGTTTGGGGTCTATTCTGTGGAGGTTCGTGATATAAATTGGTTGCGTCTAGCTCGGTTTTTTCTGATTTAGGCAGCTTCGGTCTCAATCCACGCCCTGTTTGTTGTAATAAATTTGTTGATGACTGTGGTGATGTTTCTGCTGGTAGTAATGGTTGTTCTATATCGTAAAAATCTGCGGATAAGAATAACCCACTATTACGATTTTCTTCAATAAAAATTTTTGCTGTTTCTAACTCTTGTACGGTCTCTAATTTAGTAGTGACCTTTAAGAATATTTCTTCTGGAAACTGGTGTATTGCTGGCAAAGCTGTTTCTTTACAGACAAATTTTTTAGTTGCTTCTATCGCTGCTAGTAACTCTTGCTGATTTCTAGATTGTATTTTCAGCTTTTTGCCATTTACTTCTACTTCTACCTCAATTGCTTTACTGCCTACGCGACCTCCTAAAAAATTTAAAAGCTTCTGAATATTTTTTAGGTTAACTGTAGCGGACAAAAACCATACTAAAAAAAACCTCAGTGACATACAAAATATCCCTACTATTACACCAACTAGTACAGCGTGGCGGAAATAAAAAAAAATTACAAATCACCAACAGGCTTATGTTATAGTCATTTTGACTTTTGACTTCCGCCTTACGGTACTAGTTTTAAATTTGCTATTCACTCTAATTCGGTTCGTTTAAACTTTAGCGTTATTGCTCCTTTACCACCAGCTTTTGCACCACTTCCAATTAAGCTAACTTTACCTTCGCCATTAATTTCTACTGATAGCTCAATTTCATCAAGGTGCATTCCAGGTTTTTTTTCAGTTTCTATCTCTGCACGTTTGAATAAACGACTTACTATTTGTAAAAACCGACCCATTTCTTGCTCTAACTTGTCGGCGCTAATCTCTACTTTGTACTTAGTAGCACCTTCAGATGGAGCTTCCCAAGTCCTTGTTTCTGGTGGAAATTGAACATTATCAGTAACAATCGAGATAATTTCTTCTTGCATAAACATTTTAGTTGCCAATTATTTTCTTTATGTGAATACAAAACTAAATCTTGTTTTACGGATGAAATATGGTTGTTAGAAATTATAGTGAGAACTATAATTGACTACGAAATAAGGTAGAAAGCAGAAGGAATGGTATTTTCATGCTTTATATAAATACCTCCCACAAGAAGAGTAATTTTTATCCTATAAGATGCTAATTTTACAAAACTTTACTGACTGAGTTTATAAATTTTCTTAAAATCAGAAATTGAAGCCATAGACTAGCATATTATCCAGTAGTTCAGCGATTTTTACCTACCAAAATCAGTTTCTCAATATTTCTTTGAAAAAACTTGAGATTTTTAGCCAAAAAGCATAAAACTGCCTCCTGACTTATGAGGGTAATTAAGGGAACTCAGACAAAAATAGGTTGTTTCCCCTGTAACTAACAAAGTCTAAAGCCTATCAAAGGAGGTAGTCGCTTGAATATAAGCTTGGATCAAGAAACACTAAATGTACATTCACTTTCTAGTTCGCAAGTTCTTAAGCAAGGTTTATCTGAAAAAATTTATAGCTTTTTCAATAAGTTAAACAAATTGGATTGGCAGCCAGTTGCTAAAAAACTTATATGTTCTGATAACGGAACTGGACGGACACTACAACAAACTGAATCTGCAATCAGTCTTTATAAGATGTTTTTGTGCCTCCATTTTCTATTCCCAGATATAGAATTAGTTCCGACCAAAGAGATTGATGAAGTATGGCACAGCCATATTCTGTTAAATACTTATAAATACATTCAAGATTGTCAGGAGTTATATGGATATATTTTTCATCATTATTCTCCTGTTGATGAAACTTTAGAATTTCAAGACCAACACTATAAAAAGGCTATAGTAATAACTAAATACCTGTTTGAAAAATTGTTTGGTGTCAGCTTGATAGAAGATAGTCAATATCAGCGGACAGCCTCTCTGATAGTACCTCTGGATAATCATTCATTACAAATAAGTGCCTGTTTAACTCTTCCAATGATTCAATCATAAAATGCAATTTTGTATTAACTGGAGAATAAAGTACGCATTTCTTTGGCTTCTGTTAGCATCTTCAGACTTTCAAAACCATCCGATGCTTCTTCTGCCAAGCGTTTAGCTTGGGGTAAATTCCCTGATAGTTTTTCCAGCTTGGCAAATGATGCCTTATGGTAAGCAATAGAGCGTTTATCTTTATGTCTCTCTGCGATTGGAAAGCTTAATTCTAATAATCGTCGTGCTTCTTCTAAATTTCCTAATTTTAGAGCCACGTCTGCTAACCAATTTTGAATAGCAACGACTGCTCTTTGCCATCCAGCTTGTTGAGCTTCAGTTAATGCTTGCTGGAAAATGTTTTCAGCCTGCTGATAATCTCCAGCTTGAAAATGTATCTGTCCTTGATAATAAATAATATGAACTTGTTGTTCCTTTATTTTCAACTCTGGTAGCGATGCTTGTTTTAACAGTTTTTCCTCTTCTGTTAGCCACTCCTGAGCTTGCTTAAACTGTTGTTGATTAATATATAAAATAGCCATGTTTGTAGCTATCTCTAACTGCAAGATTATAGTTTGATGGTGGCGCAAATCCCAAGCTTCCTGTAACAAAATCTCTGCTTCTTTTAGCTGGCTCTCTTGGCGCATCCTAATCAAAGTGCCAGCGCGATCGCTCATTACCTCAACTGCAAAAGTCCAATCTCCAGCTTGTTTGGCAGTTTCAATCAACCAAGCTGTCCAGTCTAAACGTTCATCCCAGTATCCACGCACATGAATATAGCCTTTAATATGTTGCCAAATTGTTCGCGCATCACAGTACATTACTTGACTAATACACCATTCGAGTACGGCTCTGAGATTTTCCCATTCAGCTTCTAAATAACCATAGCCGAGATGCCATTCCTTCCAATTCGTACCTCCGTAAGCCTCCGAAAATTTGATATACCAATTGACCCATCTTTGTTGCAACTTTTGAGCCAATTCACTATTCGCAGCTAACTCAGCAGCAGAATACTCGCGGGTCAATTCAAGCAGGTTGTAGCGCCCTTGCTGCTGATAAACCAAGGAAAGTTGCTGCAATTTCGCCAATCCTTGGGCTGTAACAATTGGGTCAGCTTGCTCAAAAGCAATACTGGCAGCAGTTTCTCTGGTTATAGGTTGTACTCCTAGTGAAATTGCCATCAGTAAATAATAAGGGGGCGTGCCTCTTAGGGGAATTACCGAGCCTGCAAAACAAAAACGGGCAACATCACCATTAGGTTCTTTGATTTGTGCCAACACATCCTCCAGTAAATAACCCGCCGCCATCTGACCAACGGCATAAATAATTGCAGCAGGTATTCCGCTTACTCCCTCAAAAAGTTGCTGGGATTCTTTCGTAGTCAAATTTATACTTTTTTCTTTGGTTTCATGTTGGATGAGGCGCAAAGCATCTTCTTTAGGTAGACAACCCAGGCGAATGGGTACAAACAAAGCTTGTTCACGAGTAGTGATAATGACTTTCACCGTTGGTGGTAAATCGTATAGAAAGGACAGAACTTCCTGTTGGTCTTCAATAGTTTCTAAATTATCAACAATTAATAAGGTTTTTGTTTGAGATAACTTCTCTCGAATTGGCTGGAATTGTTCTTCTAGAGGTAAATGAATGATTTCACTGAGGTCTAGGACACGAGCAATTTCCCTGCAAATATCCCGCAGAGTACGTTCTCTAGTTAATCGAGGCAAGATACCAATAGAGGTCAGATGATTCTGTTTGGCGGAAGTAAAGATAATGGCTTCAAAGGTGGGAAGGCTGGGAGCGAAATGTTCGTTATTGCTCACTTCCAAGCAACGATAAGCTACTTCTACGACTAAAGTAGTTTTACCTACACCACCAATGCCATCCACACTGATTAAATGAGCGGTGTGCTGAAAATCCAAAAGTTCCATTAGCCGCATGATTTCTTGGGCGCGACCAATAAAGGCTGTATGTTCTCTTGCTGGCAAGTTTTGATAAATAAGGTATTTTTGGCTGATATTTACCAGATTGGGTTCAGTTTCTAAATCGGGTACATGAGCAGGTTGGGTATGATCTGAAGGCTCCTCAGCATTTGACTCTAACCGTTGCGACTGTTCCAACTTGTGAGCCAGGATAAATCTGAGTTTATTTTCTTTACCACGACTAACGCCACTAATATTGAACTTCCTGTACACCTGACCCATACGTTTCAAACAAGCATCTGCTGATGTACTCAATTGGGTGGCTATTTGTTCGTAGCTTAGACCATCCGCCATTCGCATCAAGAAAACTTGCTGCTGTTCTGGGGATAGTTCATGCTCGTAAGCCATTTGAGTAAGAAAACTATGTGGCAACATTCATCAACAAATAATTTGGCTGTTTATCCTCCAGTTTACTCACTTTACCGAGGCATTAGGAGGATAGATAAGGTTAAATATTGTAAAGACCGGGAAAATAGCCTAAAAAAAATTATATTCTCAAATAAACCGAGGATTAAGGAGGATAACTGGTATTAGAGCTACTGCTGTAAGAAATATATAAGTTCTCAGTTGCATGACTTACAAAACCTTACCCTACCCTACCCTATCGGGTACTCTTCTTCTTGTTATGGATACTGCTAGCGATTTAGGGGTTATACCCATCGTTGAGATAAATTAACTTTTTTAAGGCTATTCCAGGACACGATGTCTACAACAGGCTACGCCTACTCACCCTTGCCGTTGTGCCAAAAAGCGTATAAATCTTTTGGATAAGGGGTTAAAGTTACCATTCGCCAGCAGTAACCTTACTTGCTAAGGCTGGGGCTGATGTAAAAAAAGTGTATTGCGCCTATTGAAAACCGCTATATCAGTAACTGACTTTTTCCGTTAAGTCGTAAAAGGTTGAGATAGTAAGGATTTTAAGCTCTCATGTATTATCAATACATGAGATCTAATGACAATAAACGACGAGAGAATAGGACTTTGAGATAGCGCTTCCAGGAGCGATCGCATCCTCTCAAAAGTAACGGGAAAAGTTAGATATCAGCAAATAGCCTCGCCAACTGCTTCCTTAAGCTTTCCACTTTTTCATTCAAAGTGGCTTGGATGCGGTGTGAGAAGGTAAGTGTCTTTCCAACCTGAAAAAATATTCAGATTTTTTTTCCAATATGCATAAAACTACACTCTATCTTTGGAGACTGATATAGGAATCTAAAAAAGCGAGGAGTAATCAGCTTGGATAGTCACTGTCTCGAAGACACTTATAGTTAAAGTTTTGTCAATCAAAGTTAAATGAATAAGTAAAAATAAATAGCCAATGCACAAATAAGGGGTATCTTGCGATGGTTCAAAATCGACCACAGCCTTCTTTAGAAGAACTAGCTGTGAGAGCTAAAACAGCAGCAATACGAGCTAAGGATGACTCGCACAGTTGTGAAGTGAGACAGCAAGCATTATTAGAAAAACAGATTTTACTCACAGAACTAATGAGTGTATTAATGGAGCAGATAAAAATTGAGTTACCCAAACCAAAAAGCATCGATTTATCATATCTTTATGAAGAAACGCTCCAAAATACCTTGTTGTATGTTTGTAAAAATATAGAAAAATTTGACCCGGAAAGGATTAATGTAAAAAAAATAGATAAGGATGAACCCCAAAAAAGGTCATGGTTCTCAAGAACGCGCTGGACAGGAATTTTGGCATTTAGAACCAGACCATTTGAATGAAACTTTGGTTTGTTGGGATAGTCGCACAGATGATATTTGGGATTTAGCTGATAAAGAACTTGCGAAATTAATTGCAGAGGTTTCTCAAAACCACCCACATATTGTTATAATTTTGGATTTTTGTCATTCTGGTGGAGGAACACGAGGCGAAAATTATGATGTGTCTTCAGATGAATTTAATTTGCAACAACTAGAATATACAGGTATACGTTCAGTCAATACTGAATCGAGAGAAAGACCACTTTCTAGCTTTATATTGTCAGATAAAGAAATCAATAGTATCTTTTGTAAATCTGATTTGAATGGCAACCAATCAAATAAGTTTTTTCTACCACAGGGGGAATACATACTTTTAGCCGCTTGCCGAGATAATGAAGAGGCAAAAGAACATCATATTCAAGAAAGAGGAGTATTTTCGTACTTTTTATTGGACAGCTTACAACGAAATGTAAGTTTAAATTATCGTGATTTATTTAAGCGAACTAATGCCTTAGTTCGCAGTTTCTATCCCAACCAATCGCCGCAAATTGAAGCAACAAATCCCAATTACTTAGACCAGCCTTTTTTAGGGGGTATAGTTGGTCAACGACAAATATACTTTACCGTTATTTATGATAGTTTCAATGGTTGGAATATTGATGCAGGAGCAGTTCATGGTATTATTTATAGTAGTAACAAAAATGAAAAAACAAGGTTAGCTATCTTTCCAATAAATGTAGAGGATATTAGCCAGCTACAAAATGCGATCGCTGTAGCAGAAATTACAGAAATTTTACCACAATTGAGCCGAATTAATATCTCTGGCGAAAGAGAAAAATTAGATCCAGAGTTAACTTACAAAGCTGTGATTACCAGTTTACCTGCATCTTCTTTGAAAGTTTATCTTAAAGGAGAAGAATCTGGGGTTAGCTTTGCACGTCAAGCTATTCAAAAAGCTAGTTTTGGTGAAAGCCATTCACTTTATATTTGTGAAGTAGATAATTTCAACGAAGCAGATGTTTGCTTACAAGCTTTATATGATGAATATTTAATTATGCGCGTTAGCGATCAGCGCCAATTAAGATCACCAATTGCGGGGTTTGCTCCAGAAAGTGCATCACAAGCAATTCATGCTTTAGAACATATTGCACGATGGATAAATATAGCTACCATTACGAGTCCTGCAAATAGTTTAATTCCAAGTGATGCGGTACAAATGCAAGTTTATCAACAGGAATCAGAAATTCACGATTACCAGATTTATTTGGAATACCAAGCCAATAATGGAAAGTTACAACCTCCAGGGAGCAATGCGAAAATGTGAGATCGGATTTTATATCTCAATTACCAGGGCTTATTCCCAATAAACCGAGGTCCAAGTTCCTTGTTTTTGCCTTTTCTAAGTAGCGATCGCTAAAAATTTAGGTAATTTATGTTACCTATCTTTTGTACCTCACAAAATCGCATTGCTCCCTTTTGACATTAACATACTGTATGTCTTCGCCTAGCAGACTTGCTAAAAGTTGTTGAGAAAACGCAACCAGTGCATTTGTATAGGTTGTAAATAGGATTTTAGGTTTTTCGATTCCGTTGGCGTGGAGTGTTTCTACCAACGCACGAACACGGTAAAGTGCAACGGTACTTTTTCCCGTACCGGGGCCACCTTTTAGCAGTGTAGGGCCAGAAGCGTTGATTGCCCAACTGACGAATTTTTCTTGTTCGGGATTGAGTTTGAGTAAAAATCCCAGCAACTCACCTTCAGTGAAGCGCAATAAATCATCAGTGCTACCTGTAACAAAGCTGGGTTGGTTCAGAACTTGGTCAAAATTGGGTTCAGCGATACAATCAAAAATGCGATCGCACCATTTCCCTGGTAAATTGACTGCCATTAAATCATCTAATGTCCGACACGCGGTTAATGTTGTCCAATATTCTTCCGGTAGTCGCAACCTATGAAGCAAATCTTCGGTAATTTCCACGGGTAGCGGGCTTTCTGTGTTGGAGGTATCAGGCAAAACCAAGCTTGGGGTATAAGTTGGTTTTACAGCCAGTAATGCTTCTACATCTGGCAGAGTGCTGATATCAATATCGGTTGTTTCAGCAACTAGCTTATCGCCTTTGTATACATCTTTACGAGCATCTGCACCCAGTAAGATTACCCATTGATCGCCAAAAGTATAAATTATGCGATAGTCGCCTGAACGCAAGCGATAGACATCACCCTTATAGCCATGTAATTTCTTCTTTAAATTACCGTGGGGTTTGGGATCATCCCGCAATACTTCGATTTTTTCTAAAATTTGCACTACGTACTCTTTAGGAATAGCCAAGAGTTGGTTAGTGAAGGTAGGTTTATGGATGATCTCAAAGGTCATTATGGATAAGTATTTATACGTATAAAATATAAGTGTGTTTAAACACTATTAAAAATTATACTCAATCTTCAATGAGGAATGGGAAATTGGTAATGGGTAATGGGATAAAAAACCCTTTTATCTGCTTTATGCAAATGATTTAAATGGCAGCAAGTTAAAGTTTTGCTCATTTTTAAAATTTAATATTTAGTTGAGAACTATAGTAATTTATTATTATAAAAATTTTATTTATTAGCCCAAAAATTATAAAATTGTATTGGATTAAATTTGGGTGTAATTAGTGTCTTTTGACAACGTTTGTAAAATATTAGCAGAAAAATATCCAACGGATTTTGCCCGGTGGCTGCTACCTGATGAACCACAAAAAATAAAAGTATTAAAAACTGAATTAAGCATCGAACCAATTCGAGCAGATTCTGTTACGTTTTTACAAACAGAGAATAGGATTTTGCATCTAGAATTTCAAACAACAGCAAAATCTGAAACTCCCATTCCCTTACGAATGTTGGATTACTTTGTCAGGTTAGTGCGACAGTATGATGTTCCAATAACGCAAGTAGTGATTTTTTTACAAGAGACAAGTAACGAAATCGCTTTTACTGAAGAATATGTAAATGAGATGACACATCACCGCTATCGTGTTGTGAGAATGTGGGAACAAGATTCGGCGTTATTTCTAGATAATCCTGCATTATTACCGTTAGCACCTTTAACACAGACAGATTCACCCCAAAGGTTATTATCGCAGGTTGCCCAGAGTTTTGCTAGAATCTCAGATAGGGAAACTCGGCAGAATATTGCAGCTTACACAGAAATATTAGCAGGTTTGAAGTTTGAGAAGGATTTAATTCAGCAATTTTTAGGAGAGGAAATTATGCAAGAATCTGTAATTTATCAGGATATTTTGCAGAAGGGGAAACAACAAGAAGCGGTTTCATTTTGTTTGCGGTTACTCAATCAACGTTTTGGGGAGCTTAATTCATTCACAATAGAGAGAGTTCAAGTTTTATCTGTTGAGAAGCTCGAAGCTTTAGGTGCTGCATTGTTCAACATTTCAGAAGTATCTGATTTAATTACTTGGTTAGATCAGCAGGAAAGTAATTAGTTTTAGGTTTTGATAAACTATAAAGCCGGAGGTAAAAACTCCGGTCTTTTATATAGTGATTGTTCATAATTATTAAAGTAAATTTAACTTAATTCATACTTTTACAACAATCGGCTATTTATTTTATAGTAAAAATGTACTATATTAATATCCGATCAATTATGGAGTGAGGATTTTATGCAACAGTCAGTCAATGATGAAGATATTTTATATCCAGGTGTATATCATTTGTTTAATTGTTTAGTTCGTAGTCGTTTTTGTGATATTAGTGAACTTGAGGAAGAAATACCTGGAATATCCGAACGCATTCGCGGATTGAATCTTCAACAGTTAGAAGGATTTGCAATAGCTTTTATGGAATTTAATGATGCAATTGATTTAAAGGTTTGGTTAGATGAATATGAACATGAAAAGGATTGGGAAAATCGGTTTGTAAAAAAGGTATTTAATTGGTGAAAACTTATAACCCACCCTACCAAATTCTAGTTCCAGTCCCCCTTCTCCCTTGGGGAGAAGGGGCTAGGGGATGAGGGCTTGATATGAGCGACATGCTGAACCACATTGAAAAGAACAAGAAAGAAACACAACGTTTAATTGGTCTGGAGTATGAACAG
>NZ_NOLI01000126.1:0-23044 GCF_002245975.1 Nostoc sp. 'Peltigera membranacea cyanobiont' 213
TAGAGGGATACTTGAATGTCCCACTGTCATCACGAGATGTCAGGAATCCCCATCCGCCTTGCGGTGGGGTGGTTCAACTTTGGCTAATACTTCCTCTCTTTTGGCTCAAACATAGTAATCGCCACCGGTCGATATTGAATATCAATTCCTGCTGGTGAATAGTAAGCCATTGTGTGTTTGAGGAAGTTAGCATCATCTCGCTGGGAATAATCTTCGCGGAAGTGTGCGCCACGACTTTCCTGACGATTTAGGGCTGATGCTAGAATTGTCTGTCCCACGATCATCAAACTTCGCAATTCTAAGGCTTCCACAAGTTCTGTATTCCAGCAAGTTCCCTTATCATCTAAATAAATTTCAGGGTATTGCTGTTGTATTTCTGCTAATTTGTGTAAGCCTTCACTCATTAATGCCTCAGTGCGGAAAACACCGCAGTACTCAGTCATACAATCTTGGAAAGCCTGACGGACTTGGTTAATCCGATACTGTCCTGGTTGTTCTAGCAAAGCTTGGATTTCTTGCTGGGCTTGCATTACATAGCGTTGCTCATCTACAGAGGGTAACTTCCGTTTTTGGACAAATTTGGCGATCGCAGCCCCAGTTCTCTTGCCATAAACGACACATTCAAGTAGAGAATTACTCCCAAGGCGATTGGCACCATGTACGGAAACACAAGATGTTTCGCCAGCTGCAAAGAAAGCATCCACAAAACCATCACCACTGCTACGGACTTGCCCATCAGTATTAACTGGGATACCACCCATACAATAGTGAATTGTCGGACGCACTGGCATCGGTTGAGTTACCGCATCAACACCCACCAAACGATGTGCTTCTTCCCAACAAAAGGGAACGCGACTCATAATTTTTTCTTTACCCAAATGGCGGAGATCCAAATAGACAAAAGGGCCGCCAGCACTACCGTCGAGATGAATTCCACGACCAGCGCGAATTTCATAAGCGATCGCTCGTGAGGTAATATCACGAGGAGCCAATTCCATGCGACTGGGCGCATAGTTTGCCATAAAGCGATCGCCTTCACTATTAATCAGATACGCCCCTTCACCCCGAACCGCTTCCGAAATCAGCACCCCTACCGGATATAAACCAGTGGGATGAAATTGCACAAATTCCATATCTTCGAGGGGTAAACCTGCGATCGCAGTCATTGCCAAACCATCACCCGAAGAAGCGTAATCATTAGAGGTGGTATTATAAACGCGACCATAGCCCCCAGTGGCAAACATCACTGCTTTGGCCCGCACCACCTCTATGTGTCCATCCAAAAGATGGAACATCACCACACCCTTGGCCTCATTTTCTTCCAAAATGAGACGCATCACGTACCATTCTTCATAAACTTGCACCCCATAACGCCGCAAATTGTTAACCAATTCGTGCAAAATCGCGTGACCGGTCTTATCAGCAGCGTAGCAAGTACGGTTGTGGGAATGTCCGCCAAAAGCTCGTTGGGCAATACGGCCATCGGGTAAGCGAGAGAACAAAACGCCTAGATGTTCCAGATCGATTACTACATCTGGCGCTTCTTGAGTGAGAATTGCCACAGCATCTTGGTCTGCCAAGTAATCAGAACCCTTGACAGTATCAAAAGCATGTGCTTCCCAACTATCTTGTGAGTCAACATTTTTCAGTGACGCAGCCATACCACCTTGAGCCGCCACCGAGTGGGAGCGAATTGGGTGGGTTTTAGCAACCACAGCAATATTTAAACTGGGGTCAGTGCGGGCAATTTCCACAGCAGCGCGACATCCCGCCAATCCACCCCCGACAATAATTACATCGTGTTCCAGCATAATTAGCCGTTCTATCTATATACTTGGATAAAATTAAACGTTGTTAGACGTGCTGTTCTATTGTATAGACGTGATTAATCAGGCAGTGCATTGTGGCGTTTCTACAAAAAAAATTCCCTGCCTATAGACAGGGATGTTATTACAAATTTTGAAATTAGGAGTTAAAAGTTAAAACTCAAAAGTTAGGTCTTCACTCCTAACTCCTATAGAGACGCGATTAATTGCGTCTCTAACTCTTTAAGTTGCTTCTACAGGTTGTTGCTGAGACACATTACCTGGCATGGGTTCCATTTTGGTTCCCGGCCCTACAGGAGTGACTTCAATATGATTTAACAAGGTAGTGACAAACGCAAACAACAAGAAAGGTAGCGATAGCAAAACGACCAGACCCGCCGTTGCTAAAGCGTATACGGGTCGCTTGGCACCCATCAGCGCCAAGGCAGATGCCAAACTTAGGGTAATTGTAATTAACCAAACAATTATTTGACCGTATATATCACCAAAAGTCAGAGTACAGACAAACCGATACTTTTGAATATTATTTCCGCTCATCACATTTGCCTCAAGTCTCTCCTAATAGGTTCTACGTTAGAACCATGTTTGCTTTGTAGACAATTTCTAAATATTATTGCAAGCTTCGTAATATAACTTCGCAATCAGCTTTTTTTGTTACAAGGCGCAATTCCTAGTGCAGCATGGCGTGAATAGAGCAGCCAGACCCCACAGGAAGCTTTTATAGTCATAGCTACTTAGAATTCTTACTAAAGCCTAATTTTGTAGCGTGTGTTACGCCGTAGGCTAACCCACCATCGGAGATTTTCGGTGCGTTAAAACTATAGATAAATCCAGCAAAGTCAGGATGTGAAATCCGATTTTTTGGTGTTAAATTTTGAATGTTGCCCGAGTTTGTTGACTTAAATCAACAAAAACCTTTATTTTTCGTGGCAATTTTGTTTTAGGAGTGAATGTGAATACTATTTTTCTTCGTAAAGGTGTTTTTTGGTTGCCAGGTATAGCTGCTCTTACAGTCCTGAGTAGCGGCTTATCTGCAAGTGCCCAGACAGTAGACAAGGCGAGCAGTCAGGCATTAACCGACCCTTCCGCAAGCGTAGCGTCTCCCAATGAGTTTAGTACAGAACTAGACACTGTAAGCCAAAAGCTTTCAACAGAAACAACTGAAACATTTACAGCAACAAATTTAATTGAGGTACAGCAGCCCTCAAACGCTGCAAATGCCAGTGCAACGTCTACGCCTGTTCCAGGCACAGTAGCAACTTCATCTGCGACCCTAACCTCTGAGTTTGTACAACCGACTTCTCAAACTACTTCTGAACCATCTGCTACCAAAGTGGCGCAATCGGATATTGATTTAGGTAGAACAAACCGTGGTGGTAGTAGCTATGTTGGGGTTGCTGCTAACATCGGTCTAAATGGTGGTGACACGTCTTTGGGTGATGGTAACTTTGCAGTAGTAAGTAAAATCGGGCTGACAAATTCTATATCGGTGCGCCCTTCAGCCATATTTGGGGACAACACCACAATTTTACTGCCGATCACCTACGATTTTACCTTCAAATCAGCAGATGCTTTTAGCGAACCGTTAGCGATCGCACCTTACGTCGGAGTCGGTGCAGCTTACAAAACTGGCGATGATTCGCAATTTGCCTTTTTGGCATCTGCTGGCATTGATGTGCCTCTAACTCCTCAATTCACAGCAACAGCCTCTGTCAATGCAGGATTTTTCGATCAAACTGATATCGGCTTGTTGTTAGGAGTTGGTTACAACTTCACTGGGTTATAAGAGTTAGGAGTTAAGAGTTAGTAATATTTCATTCATAACTCTTAACTCCTAATTCCTAACTTTCTACTTAGGGGTAACTTTGTCAATTACCTTAATTTTGCCGTCGTCTCCTACTGTCCAAACGTCGTATACACCAACAACATCGCCGTTAGCATCAACATCTACGTTGCCACTGGCTCCTTGATAGTTAATCTTCTTACCATCTTTAAGTAACTTCAACCCCTCGCAGACATCGGTAACTTCTGTACCAGGCCCATCTGCGACTTCACGGATTTTGCCGGCTATACCAACACCTGTATTCTCTTTAGCAGCTTGTGCTGCCAATGTCAATAACGCAGCTGCATCCCAAGCTTGAGGAGCGTATTCTCCTGGTTCACCACCCTTTTTATCCTTCCACAGCTTGTTGAAAGCTTCTAGGGCTTTGCCATCGGAACCGGGTACTGTACCGATCGCTCCGGTTAAAATATATTTACCATCACTGCCTTTGCCAACTTGTTCTGGAAAAGTCGGTGATTTCACTCCATCTGTAAGCAGAATCTGTACTCCCTTAGATACACCTTGCTGATAGGCAGCTTTCAAGAATAGACTGCCAGTTTCAGCGTAAAGTACAGCCAGGACTGCATCTGGCTTACCAGCAAAGGCGGCAGACGCTTCTGTATCAAATGTCTGCGCTTTCGGGTCGTAGCGGACAGGCTTATCTTTATTAACGATGGTTCCACCCAATTTTTCAAAAGTTTGCACAAATGCTTTCTCAAAGCCAACGCCATAGTCGTTATTAATCACGACTGTAGAAACTCGCTTGAAGCCTTTTTTTCTGGCAAGTTGGGCTAATGCTAGTGCTTGATAGGTATCAGGGGGAGCGGTACGCGCCCAAAAGCCTTTAAAGTCGCCTTTTTGGGCTTTTTCGGTAAATACAGGACTGGTACTACCAGGGGAAACCAGCATGACTTTATTCGGCGTGGCAATGGAGACTGCTGCGCTAGAAACGCTACTGGCAAAGGAGCCAACTACACCTGCTACTTTATCTAAAGTTGCTAGTTTGGCCATACCGGCTGCACCGGCTTTGGGGTCGGTTTGGTCGTCTACTTGCACCAAGGTAACTGGTCCGCCATTCACTCCACCGCAAGCGTTGACCATATCGACGAGCAAAGGGACAGAACCTAGCATCTGCTGTCCAACAGATGCCAAGTCGCCTGTTGTGGGTAGCAGGGAACCAATTTTTAGCCCTTTAGCAGTGTTTGTCGTAGTTGAGTTTGCTGCTGGAGTAGCGGTACTTCCGTTGGTAGCTGTCCCATTGGGGGTACTGGTATCACCACAAGCCCCAACTAAAAATCCAGTTGCGATGGTCGCTATACCGAAGGTTAAGGCGGCACTAATTTTTCTCATAAATAACTTTCACTCCTCAAATATTTAGGAGCCTAAAATTAAGATTCAAACTAAATTTCTAAGTTAGTTGGATCTTACCAGGACTCCAAAGGATAAATCATATCATCCATCTTTGGGAGTAAAAGTGTTTACGCCTATATTATTTTTTACTTTTGGACACAGAAAATATTCAGTGTGTTAAAAGCTGGAAAACGGAGAGGGAGGGATTCGAACCCTCGGTACGGAGTTGCCTGCCGTACAACAGATTAGCAATCTGCCGCTTTCGACCACTCAGCCACCTCTCCATGACTCACGAATATCAATGTTACCAGACTCGTTGAGAAGAGTCAATAGTTATTTTTGGGAATTGGACATCAGTCATTGGTCGTTAGTTATTTACAAGATACAAATGACTAAGGACAAATGACTAATGACAAATTCAAAGAACTTGCGATCGCATCCAAGCTAAGGGTAAGGTGCGTAACTTTTTCCACTGGGGAACGAAAGCCCGTTGACTGAACACATCGTAATCATTGCGTTCAATCACCTCCAAAATTTGGCCGTACAGCATTGATGCTGCCCAGACGGGCCAACGGGCATCGGATGCTAAATAAGTAATTCCCTGGTCAGACGTGGTATAGAATTGGCGGGCCCGTTCAATTTGAAAGCGCATTAGCGCCCGCCAACGGTCATCTACCACACCTTTGAAGAAGTCTTGCTCGGTGTAGTTGAATTTTTCCAAGTCCTCAAGGGGAATGTAGATTCGCCCCCGTTTGGCATCTTCTCCCACATCCCGCAGGATGTTGGTGAGTTGATTGGCAATTCCCAGAGCGATCGCTTCTTCTGTGGGAAGATAAGGTTGTTTGTTCTGATGCCACGGAGCGGTGAATATGGTGCTATCGACACCCATCACTTGTGTTGACATTAAGCCAACAGTACCAGCAACGCGGTAACAGTAGAGGTATAAGTCCTCAAAGGTTTCATAACGACTGCGATATAAGTCCATGCGTTGACCGGCAATCATATCCCGAAAGGGCTGAATGTCCATCGGAAAGCGCTGGAGGGTGTCAACTAAAGCGACATCGTAATTTTCTAATGGTCGTCCCGCAAAAATCGATTCCAGCTGCTGTTCCCATAGGTCTAGGGTTTCTGGCGTGGTAATAGCAGAGGCGGGCCCATCCACTAATTCATCTGTACGGCGACACCAAGCGTAAATTGACCAAATAGATTGACGTTTTACCGGACTCATGAGCAAAGTACCCAGGTAAAAAGTCTTGGCATACTTTGCTGTGAGATGTCGGCAAAGTTTGTATGACTCGTCTACAGAGACCAGCGTTTTCATGCGCGGGGGGGAATCAGGCAGTTGCAGCATTCGTTGCGGGCGGTCGGGTGAGCGTTTGCAGGTTTGAGGAATTTGCTACCGGGAGAGCCTCAGAAATTGCCTGCGCTGTCAGCTTACCAGAAAGTACGGCACCTTCCATACTGCCTAAGTAGCGTTGCATGGTATAACTTCCGGCGAGATAGAAGTTGGCAATGGGCGTAACTTGTGCGGGACGGTACTGTTGGCGGCCAGGGGTCGCTTTGTAAACTGAACGCGGCGTTTTCACCACATGAGATTTTAGCAATGTTGCTGGGTTGTCTCCCCCAAAATGGTCTGGGAAAAGTTTTTCCAATTCAGCAAGCGTTGCAATGACAATCTCCTCATCGGATTTGGCAATCCAATCTTTTGCCGGAGCTAGAACTAATTCCAGCATTGAGCGATTGGGGTTGGCGTATTCACGGCAGGTATTGCTCATATCAGCATAAACGCTTAGGAGGGGCGATCGCGAAAAAAGTAGGTGATCGATTTCTGTAAGTTTCCGATCGAACCACAGATGCAGGTTAATCACTGGTACTCCTTCCAAACCTTCTAGCTTTTGAAAAAACTCCATCAGCTTCCAAGGTTTAGGTAACATGACTTTCAAAGGGTCAACTGAAATGGCAGATACATAGGCATCAGCCGTCACAACTTCATCTTCTGCGCCATTTAACCCTCTAATCAAGTATCCCTTCACCGTGCCATCGGCGTTGAGCAAAATTTCTTTCAAAGGGACATTTAACCGCACTTCTCCACCGCGTTCTGTGATGTAATCTACGATTGGGCTGCATAGACGTTCTGTGGGAGAACCATCCAAAAATGCAATCTTTGAGCCATATCGTTCTTGCAGAAAGCGATTCAGTGCAGTCAGGAGAATCGTTGCTGAAACTTCATCAGGATTGATAAAGGTGAGGGCTTTACATGCGGCGATAAAAACGTCACTAGTTACCCGCTCGTCTACACCTTGCCTTTTCAACCAATCTAAGAAGCTGTATTTATCCATCTCTTCAACATACTTTTGACCCCGAACCACTGCGGGAAGTAGGCCAACTGCAAATCGAATCTTCTGCTCCCAAGTCAACATGTCTTTGTTGCGAAGAATCGATGCAATGACGTTGAAAGGAGATGGAATATCTGGAACATCAAAACGTGAGAGTGTTCCAGGTTTGTCTGGTTGATTAAAAATCAGTGTATGTTCTTTCCACTGGAGTCTATCTTCAATGCCCAACTCCTTGAGCATTTGGAGCATATTCGGATATGCCCCAAAGAAGGCGTGTAACCCGGTTTCGTACCAGTCGCCGTCAGAGTCTTTCCACGCCGCAACCAGACCACCCAGTACGTCCCGGCTTTCCAAGACAATGGGAGTATGACCTGCGTCCGTGAGATATTTCGCGCAGGAAAGTCCTGCTAGACCAGCACCCGCGATCGCTACTCGCATTTAACCTTAATGCCCTTCAATATTTCTTAATGGTTTTATCGTTCTCATTATACGTTGCAATCCGTTACATTTGGCAGTTCTTGTGCGATCGCTTCCCCAAAAAACTTTTGCCCAAGGGAATTTTCCCTACATACACCTGCCTAACAAAATTACCAATACCATTATTAGCAATAGGTTTTAGCAAATATTTTATCTAAATTTGCGTGTAGGAAATTTCGGTAAATAAAAGTTATTCCTTTGACTTAAAATATCTAATATCAAAAGTGGTTGATTTCTTTTCAAATCTGTGTATCTAATCTGAGAAAATATCTATTGTACTGGTTATAGACTGCTATTAAAAAACTCAGTTAGGTAAAAAATTATGAGTGGATCGCAGGAGTTAAAACGCTTTGGACATCACCTGATTCTAGGGATTTCTGGCACGACATTAAGCGATGACGATAAACGCGCCCTCAGTGAATTAAAGCCGATTGGGGTGATATTTTTTGCTAAAAACTTTTTGGATGGCACTCCATATCAAGTTTGGTTGGAAAGCTTCAAGGATTTAAACAGCCAGATACGAGAATATGCTGAACGTGATTCGATGTTTATAACTCTGGATCATGAAGGAGGTCGTGTCATTCGCACACCATCACCGATTACGCGATTCCCTCATGCGTTGTTGGTGCGATCGCACGCCCGCGAAGTAGCAAAAGCCACGGCATTAGAACTAAAATCACTGGGAATTAATTTATCTTGGGCACCTGTAGCAGATGTTTTTTCCCATGCCAACAATCCTGTGATTGGCCCTCGCGCCTTTGGTAACACTCCCGAAATCGCCGCAAAATATGCCCGTGACTACTACCTTGGACTTCAAGAATCAGGAATTTTGGGATGCGCCAAACACTTCCCCGGACATGGAGACACCAGCAAGGACTCTCACATTGAGCTACCAATACTAAATTTAACTTTAGAAGACCTGCGACTTCGAGAACTCATACCTTTCAAAGCTTTAATCGAAGTCCAGATTCCTTTAATTATGACTGCCCATATTTTATTTCCCAGAATAGATGCTGATGTGCCAGCAACTCTTTCCGAGCCTATTCTCAAAACCATACTTAGAGAGGAACTTGGCTTTAAGGGAGTAGTTGTGTCTGACGACTTGGATATGAAAGCGATTTCAGATATGTTTATGAAAGCTGGGACTGTGGCGCGGTCATTTAATGCAGGCTGCGATCTGTTTATTGTCTCGCGCAATATCAATTCATCATCTCTTGAAAGAACCTATCAGATTGCTGAAGATTTCGTTGATTCCCTCAGCAAGGGTAGTTTAGACGAATCAGTAGTGGAAGCAGCCAGAGAAAGAATCGATAAACTACTGGCAGTAACACCGCAATATCCCGTAGAAATTTTGGATAAAGATATACTATTGCAACATGCTCAACTAGCGATCGCTAGTTCGTATTAATCAGTTAACGTGCTTTCAAATTACACATTAGCAACTACTAAAAGACTTGCTAGAATTCCATTTGTTAATTTTTAATTTTCAATTTTTAATTTTTAATTTTTAATTGTTTAGTGGGTGGTATAGGGGTCGAACCTATTTCTGCGGGTTAAAAGCCCGCTGCACAGCCGGTATGCCAACCACCCTAGTTAATTTGAATAAAAAATGAGCAAGTGCGATCGTATTACATCGCAAACCTTGTAACACCAACACTAGATATAAATCCACCAGGGAGGTACTGCCCCTCCTATTTCTGTGTTATCAGCACAGCGCCTCGCTTTTCGGCTCCAGGTGGAAAAAGAGGAAGATGGAGGAATCGAACCCCTACAGTTGCCCATACCCTGGTTTTCAAGACCAGTTGCCGTCCATTCAGCGGCATCTTCCATTCAGGGGTATCAGACGGGACTTGAACCCGCTATGACTGGTTCCACAAACCAGCGCCTCGACCACTTTGGCTTCAGATACCATCAGTGGAATCAATGGGAATTGAACCCATAACCTCCTGTTTGCAAGGCAGGCGCTCTAGCCATTTGAGCTATGACCCCATATTTGGTGGATACTGGTCGGAATCGAACCGACAACCTTCTAACAGCCAGTTAGACGCTTTACCAATTAAGCTACAGACCCATTAAATCAGTTACCAGTTAACAGTTGGAGCGATCGCAATCTACAAACTCAGTTTATTTACTGCTATAAAGTTTTGCCCAATAACCTCTAGGAGGTTTCTCAATCTCATAAGCTTTACACCATTTTTCTACTGCCTTATCACTTACACCAAAATCTTGAGCTATGTGAGCAGTTGGTTTAGTCCATACTAGCTCGTGTAATTCTTCTTTAGATGGACGTTCAACCTTTCTAGACTTAGGTCTTGCCGAATAACGCCTTTTCATTTTTACTCGGCTTGCTTGACGTTGAAAATCTTTAATATTCCTGTTTAAAACGTTTGATTTAATTTCTAGAAAGTCCTCCCACCAATAAAAAGGAGAACTACTATTGGGTAGATTGGTTCTAATTATGATACCTCGGTAATCAAAACTGGGGTAAATAACCCGATCTTTATGTGGTAAGTAAATGGCATAGTAATCAAAATCATCTTTCTGATACTGGCGTTTATGATTTCCATGTTTATCATTCCATGATGTATTAGCGAAAATTCGCCCAATGCTAGAATATTTCACCTGGATTTTCAGAAATTTATTTTCCTTCCATGCTACTAAATCAAATGGCAAGTGTTCGCAAATCAAAGGTGTGAAAATTACATAACCTTTAACAGTCAAATCAGCTATGGTTTTCGCTACAGCTAGGTCTGCTTTTCCTTTTGTATGATGAGTGTTCATAAATTGAACCTAAATAATAAGAAGAAATTTATCATTATTTAGGTTCAATTATGCCCTCACCAGGATTCAAACCTGGGACTCTCATCTTAGAAGGATGCGGCTCTATTCGCTGAGCTATGAGGGCTTGAATTGGTAGTCCTGGCAGGAATTGAACCCGCGACATTCTTCTTGTAAAGAAGACACTCTACCAATTGAGTTACAGGACTACGCAAGCGAGTGGAGGGACTTGAACCCACGCACTGAGTATGGCGCACTCAGATGCTACCGATTACATCACACCCGCAAGTTTTTAAAGCGGATAACGAGACTTGAACTCGTGCCTAGAGTTTGGAAGACTCGAATGCTACCTTTACACCATATCCGCACTATTTAAAATCAAAAATTACTTTTAGAGGTTGTTATTCGTGAGGAAAAAGCTTTATGAATTCGAGGGAAATCGCCTTTCAAATTCTGTGAAAGTCCTGCTTTCTTTGCTCGAATCGAGAACCGAAAATAGAACGCTTTTAAATTTACCCCAAAATTGACCATTCGGTAATAAGAAGTCTGCAAACATCTGAGCAACCATTGATGGATCGTTCCTAAAAACACCGCATCCCCAAGCTCCTAAAATTAAGGTATCGCAACCTTTAGAAGCAGCCAGAGATAATAATTTTTCACCGCGTTTATACAAGATTTCTCTGATTTTTTCTCCACTTTCAGGCTCTTTTCTCCAAATTTGACCAGCATTAGGAGCGGAAGTCGTAATAAAATCGACCAAATAAGCTTCTTCGAGCAGAGTGCCATCATCTTTTCGGAATACTGGACAACCAGGAGAGTAAATGATGCGATCTGAGTAGAGCAAGGATTTATGAGCGCGATGAAAATCGTAGTATTCGCGACATTTCAACAAGCTTTTGTACAGTGCAGAACTACGTGTTAAGCTTTCTTCTTGAGCATGAGCGCCTTTGATAAATCCACCACCAGGATTTTTAGCAGAAGCAAAATTGAGAACTCCAATTCTTTCAAATTTCTGCGTAGGCGTAGCCCGTCGTAGACATCGCGCTATACGTTCGGCTCCCATAAGTGTTGTCTCATTTCTCACTATAAATTCAGTCTTTGCAAATTGAGAATTACCTGAGAGAATATTTCGAGCGATCGCTGAAAGAGTTTCCGGCTCGTAGTATTCCGTCCCAGCAATACAGGATACTAATTCTCGGCCAATATTAATTTGCTTACCTTCAGGAGAGAAGTAGTGACCGGCTTCGAGAATTTTTAGGGTGTCTTGAGCGATCGCAATTCGTTTCATACTTTTTCATAGGATTTCCTAGTTACAAATTGTCTCACTAATTTCTAGTCAAGCTGGTGACAGGAATTGAACCTGCAACCTACTGATTACAAGTCAGTTGCTCTGCCAATTGAGCTACACCAGCACTAATTTTGGATTTTGGATTGACCCCATAGCTTCAGATATGAGCTTGAGTAAAGAATTGTAGGTAGATTTAGGATGATCCCTATTTGTTGGACAAATAAAACAAGCTTGCTCTCACACCTTTTTAGATTTTCAGTTTTGAATCAATAATCCAAAATTTAAAATCTAAAATCTAAAATTTGGTGACGGGGGCAGGAGTTGAACCTGCCGATATTCAGGTTATGAGCCTGATGAGCCACCGTTGCTCTATCCCCGCATATTCACCAATACCCCTGACTGGATTTGAACCAGCAACCTCTTCGTTCTAGGCGAAGCGCCTCTTCCGTTGGGCTACAAGGGCAAACTTGGTACTCCCGACAGGATTTGAACCTGCAAAAACTAGATCCTCGGTCTAGTGCGTCTTCCGTTCCGCCACGAGAGCTTAGTGCCCCTGACAGGATTTGAACCTGCAAAATCTGGACTCTGATTCCAGCACGTATGCCAGTTCCGTCACAGGGGCATATCGGGATGGCAGGATTTGAACCTGCGACTCCATGCTCCCAAAGCATGGCTTCTGGCCACTGAATTACATCCCGTTAGTACTCCTGGTGGGAGTCGAACCCACAACCAAACAGATTTTAAGTCTGTCACCTCTTCCAATTGGGCTACAGGAGCAAATTTTGGTACTCTTGGTGGGAATCGAACCCACAACATACCGTTTTTGAGACGGCAGCCTCTTCCAGTTGGGCTACAAGAGCAGAGTTTGGCAGCCCCACCAGGGGTCGAACCTGGAATCTTCGCCTTCAAAGGGCGCTATGTTGCCAATTACACCACAGGGCTTTATTGCCAGGGCAGGGTTTGAACCTGCAACCTCATCGTTCAGAGCGATGCGACTTACCAATTCGTCCACCCGGCATTAAACAATTCGTAATTCGTAATTCGTAGTTCGTAATTATGTTTTTTGAGAGTGATTTTAACTCCGATTAACATACAAGCCATTTATAAAAAGGTGGGTATAAACCCTTATTTAATTACGAATTACGAATTAGTAATTACGAATTATAATTGGCTGCCTCAGTAGGACTCGAACCTACAACCGCGCGGTTAACAGCCGCTTGCTCTACCATTGAGCTATGAGGCAACGAAGCCCCCCAGGTCGGAATCGAACCGACGACCTCCTGTTCTTCAGACAGGCGCTACTACCAACTGAGCTACCGGGGGATAGAAGAAGAACGAGCGAGAGTGGAGGGATTTGAACCCTCACGTCTTCAGTTTCGTAGACTGAGATGTTATCCAGTTACACCACACTCTCAGAACGGAGAGGACAGGATTTGAACCTGCGACGGGTTATACTAACCCGTTTCCTCTTAGCAGGAGGACGCTTTTAGCCACTCAGCCACCTCTCCATAGTGGGTCGAGCAGGATTTGAACCTGCGTGCAAAAAAGAACAGTTTTACAGACTGTCGCCTTCAGCCAGACTCGGCCACCGACCCATAAATCATTCCCTCGACGAGAATTGAACTCGCATCTGTGCTTTGAAAGAACACTGACTTAACCATTCGTCCACGAGGGCATAATTTGCAGAATTTTAAATTTTTTAATCTAAAATTTAAAATCCAAAATTGTCTGACACAGGGACTAGGATTTGAACCTAGAACATCGGATTTGGAGTCACGAGGTGTTGCCGTTACACCATCCCTGCATTTGGTGGCAGTGGCGGGATTTGCACCCGCATATACCAGGGTATGAACCTGGGGCTTTGCTGGTTAAGCTACACTGCGATCGCACCAGAGGTCAGGGCGGGATTTGAACCCGCGCTAATTAGTTTTGCAGACTAACGCCTTCAACCACTTGGCTACCTGACCATTTGGGAGTCCTGACGAGATTCGCACTCGCAATCTTCAGTTTGAGAAACTGACGGCTTAAACTTATTCGCCTACAGGACTACAACCAGGGTGACGGGACTTGAACCCGCAACATTTCCGCAGACAACGGAACGCTCTAGCCAATTGAGCTACACCCCGATTTTTGGGAATCTGTGCCTAAAATTTTAGATTTTTAGGCACATGTTTTTGTTGGTGAACTTGCCCATTTCTTATTCAGTTTTCAAGGTTCAGAAAGTTTACTTTTTACTGTTAGAAACTGTTAGGAAAACAACCGAAATTCTAGGTAGCAAGCCTGTTGTGTATTACGGATGTATTCTTTAATTTTGCTGACTGCAAACTTAAAATTTTTTTGGTTGATTGCCTCTACTTCAGATGGTTTACAAGTAGAAGCGGCTTTTTTGACTGAAGACTCTGGTTGATTCCAGCGCCTCTGTTTGAGTTGTATGTAGAACATTACTTTGACCCTTGCGAAGCTTTGTCTTTCGCCTCACTACAAACATACTACAAAATACTACAAGAAGTGTCAAGGGGTTTTAGAAAGTTTTTTTGAAATTGTCTAAAAAAGCTTCTGCACTTAGATTTGAACTTGCTCACACCTCTTAAAAGTCAAACTACAGCTTATGATTGGGTGAGTTTTTTAAAAGCCTGACGTGACTGACAACTACCTCAAGCGACAAAAGATAATTAGTTTTGTCGCGATCGCCTCTACGATTACAGCTTGTAGTATTGCTCCTGGTACTTCCCCACAATCGGGGCTAAACCAGCCAATTAGCAAAAGCCATGCAGCAGAAGTTCAAAATCCAGTAAAGGGACAAGTTAATGAACTACCGTCATCAGCCAAAGTAGAAAACCTTACATTTACAGTTCCAACTAAATTTCAAGGAAAAACAGTTTATAAGGTTCCACTCAGCAGCAACGAAAAGGTTATTGCTCTGAGCATTGATGATGGGCCTTGGCCAAAAACAACCCTGGAAATGCTGGATATTCTCAAGCAAAATGATGTTAAAGTGACATTCTTTTGGGTAGGACAAGCCTTACAAGCAAATCCCGACCTAGCTAAACAAGTGGTAGCCGAGGGACACGCCATTGGCAACCATACTTGGCATCATTGGTATCGGCGGATGGATGAAGCCACAGCTAAAAGTGAAATCGATCGCACATCTGACCTGATATACAAAACTACAGGGGTGAAAACTGCTCTGTTTCGTCCTCCTGGAGGCTTTTTAAATAACGGATTAGCCGCTTATGCTAAAAGCCAGAAAGATGCTGTCATTATGTGGTCGCTAACTTCAGCTGATACCGATCCTCACGCCAAACCGCAAGCATTTGTAAATAATGTCTTGAAAGGCGCGAAACCAGGTTCTATTGTTTTGATGCATGACGGCGGTGGCGATCGCCACAGAACTGTTGAAGCTTTGCCACAAATCATCAGTGGACTCAAAAAGCAAGGCTACCGATTTGTGACAATTCCCGAATTGCTCAAAATGGCACAGTGAGAAATTATCCTCACGGAATTTTGGATTTTGGATTGTTCCAAAATCCAAATTCGTTTATTCGGTCATCACAGAAGCACAAGCTTGAGCTTCTTGCCAAAGTTTGTGCAAAAAGAACTCGGCGCGATCGCTCATCGTGGTGAAAAACACCCCTACAACATCCTTAGAACTATCTGATAGCCAAGAACCTTGCAGAGTGACTTCCAGATATTGGGTATCGCAGGCACAGAGGGCAATGATTTCTCTGTCACCTCTTTTTACCTCAACCTCAAGCACTTCTACTCCTGGCAAATCAACAGGAAGCAAGAAGGAAGCGGTACTGGGTTCAATGCACAAACTTTGCCCAACTCGCAGGGCCAAAATCACTCGCTGCGCTACCCATTCTTCTAGCGACAGAGTGACACGTTCCAAATCAAAACTGCTTTCAGTGTAAGTTAATTTCAGCATTCCTTATGCTCTCCTGCTATTCCAGGCTTCCTTGCATATCTATCCAAAACTGTTCGGCAAAAGAAATCGCGGGGTGAATTGGCGCTTTTGGTTTGGTACGTAATTGCATACCAGATTCAAACAGGGTGCGATCGCCTTTACGGGAGTTACATCTCTCACAAGCTGTGACTACGTTATCCCAAGTGTGAGAACCGCCTTTAGAGCGCGGCATCACGTGATCTAGCGTTAGATGTTTGCCAGTACCGCAATATTGGCAACTGTAACGATCTCGCCGCAACACTTCCTTTCGATTCACTGGTGGAACTTTCCACATCCGCTCATTAGAAGCGATCGTTAAGCGAATGTGTTTTGGTACATCAACTACCAAGTTGGGTGAGTGAACTCGCCATCCGCCTTCTGTGGTCAAACCTAACGGTTGAGCTTTATTGGTTACTAACAGCACAATCGCGCGTTTAATATTGATCTGACACAGTGGCAAGTAATTTTGAGAAAACACCACCACAGATTGCTCTAACACTTGCATTGCGTTCGCGCCGCGCATTGGAGATATCGTCACAGCTTCACTCCTTATAAAAAAACCCCCGCTTCCTGTTTGGGTGAAGCGGGGGTTAGAATTGACCGGAAAATTTTCTGGTCTCATATCGGTACAGTATTCCTTTGCCTGTACCCCCCGCTTTCTTCATCTAGTTGTGGTTTTGCAATCAACCCACTTATGCTGAGATGTCTGAAATCATAATTACCCTCTGTGATTTGCCCATAATTTTGGCCGCCATCGCCCATAAATAAATACTCCACTCCCATAGCAGCTGATTCCCAACTGGCTCGGCAATTGGTAGGGCACAAAATTGAAGTAGAGATGGGGCAAATGGATTTCACAGAAAATTTCACCTATTGAACATTCCTTTAAACATACTACACTTGTATTACTATCCTGTCTATAGTTTCAAGGAGAAATAGTGATGCATACGATCGCCCGCACCCCAACCACCGATATGGAAGTTACCAGCATCCGCTTAGAGCGCGAACTCAAAGATAAGCTCAAAGAAATAGCTGGGAATCAGGGATATCAAGCTCTGATTCGAGATATCCTGTGGAATTATGTCCAGCAAAAATCAGGTGAATGGAAGCCTCGATTTTCGCGAGCGGACATTCGAGCCAGCATAGCTGCCACCGCGCAGCAAGAAGAACGCTGTGTACTCACAGGTCAACTAATTCAACCCCAAGAACCGATGTTGTTAGGACTAACGAGGAATGGCGATATGGTTCCTCTGAGTGTCGAGAGTTTGGCTGGATAGTCTTAATATTCAGGCAATGCAGCCTAGTTATTTTATTTAGGACTTACGCACAAGAGTTGCCCCAACCCCCTTAAAAAGTTGGCTCTTTCAGATTCCCGCTTTTTAAGGGAAGTCAATTGCTCCACTTGAATATCTCTGAGTGGAGCAATTGTCGTTTGTTAGGGGAAGTGGGCTACGCAAACGAGATTTCAAGTTTTCAGTGCGTAAGTCTTATTACTGAATAATTGGGCTGCATTCAGAATTAAGCTTTATTTTCTCCAATCAGTAGAACTTTTTGTTAAGATTTGTAGCTTATAAAAGGAAATTTGGTTTTACTACGAATTTTAGATTTTTTAGTTCATGCCCCAAACTTCATCCTGTAAGGAAGGCAGTATTCTCTTTCAATCCAAAATCAAAAATTGGTTTGATGCTCCGGCTTAGTTATATTTGATTGAGAGCAACACAGATCAAAGGATGGCTGGCTAAAAGATTAAAACAAAAACAAAATTTTACAAAGTCCTTAAAATATATTCAGTGTTATTACGGTAATAGCTGGGGAATTACCCTGAGATTCCAGAGAAATTACGGTTTATGTATACTTACAGACAGGATATTCTGAGTCGAAGTTAGTTAATTATCTAAATTTAAAGAAGATAAAGCAGCCAAAAATAATCAGGCTAAGTCATTTTAGAGTATCCTAAGTATCTCATTACCCATGTAGCAATTTGCTTTATATAGCAGCAACTTGGCCATCTGCCAAAGAAAAGGGCTATAACAGGTGAGAGAAAGTATTCATATAAAATTTGTCAATTATCAAGGTGTAGCAACACAACTAACGGTGAAGAATATGCCAAGGGGTTGGGTGCAAAAACAATGGGTTTATTATCCAAGGGCGTGCCAAGAATGAAAAAGCCTTTATGGTCGCCGCCACAATACGTAGATGACATAGATCGACTACAAACTTACCAAGTCAAGCTGATGCCGCATCAGGAAGAAACTGCCCGCCAGTTGGTACAAAAGATTAATCAAGTCATTGCCAATACCTCCGCTACAGCATTGATGTTGCAAGATATTGCCCAATTGCTAGGATCTGCTTTTCAGGTAGATTGTTGCTGTTTGGTTTCAGTAACGGGTGATACATCCGATGAAATGACTACTATTAATTGGTGTGCTGATGAGTATCTAGGGTTGCCACATCCAGAAGAGATGTTTTCGATGGAACAGTTGCTTATGCACTCGCCAGTGCTGCAATGTGCTGCTGAACCATTGACTATTGAAGACATTTCGATCGTTCAGAATAGTCTGGTAATTGGCTGTCAGTATTTACCGCTACCCATAAAAGCGGTTTTGGCAATTCCCACCAGGTTTGGTGAAAATAATAATGGGGTGATTAATCTGATTAAATTCCAACCCTATGATTGGAGTGAATCAGAAAAACAACTACTCAAAGAGGTAGAGTCTGCTTGTGCGATCGCTTTTTCTCAAGTGGCACAAGCTAAACTAATTACTCATCAACAACAGTATCTGCAAAAAGGCGATCAATATCAGAGCTTGATCAAGCAGTTAACATTACTAAATCGGAGCAACTTGGAGCTTAATCAAATGCTCCAGTTAGTTATTTCCTCTACTGCCGAATCTCTACAGGCAGATCGGGGTTTACTGATATTACTAAAATATACCGATCCATTATTTAGGACTCAAGGTAAAAAACAAGTTCCGAAAGCGAAAGCGAGAGTGGTTGGTGAATGGGCTAAGGCAGCACAAATCTCCCGGACTATTAAACCAGATACCTTAGTAGATCAGTCTTTCTTAGTTTCAGAATGTAGTTTATGCCAGCGTCCCTTCATAGATTCTGGAAAACCAGTCATCTTCGATAACTATACAGAGCAAAATGATACCTCGGCAGCTGCTCCATTATTTGCAATAGAACAATTGCCTGCGGTTTTATTAGTGCCTTTAGAAAGTCAAGGTAAAATCTTAGGATTTTTGGTGCTACAGCAAGCTACTACTCGCACTTGGCAAACACCAGAATTAGAACTTGTAGAAATGGTTTGCGCTCAAGTAAGTAATGCCATCATCCAATCACAGACATTGCGCCAAGTGCAAACGTTGGTAGATGAACGGACGGCGAAACTCCAGAGTAGTCTGGAACTCCAGGCAAAGTTGCATGAAAGAACCCGGCAATATGTAGATCAACTGCGGAAACTCAATGAACTCAAAGATGAGTTTTTGAGCAACATGAGCGATCGCTTGCGTTATCCTTTGACAAACATGCTAATGTCCATTCGGAACTTACGTTTGCCAGGAATCGCCCCAGAACGTCAAGTTAGATACATGGATATCCTAGAGCAGGAATGCACAAAGGAAATTAACTTGATTAATGACTTGTTGACACTCCAGAAACTAGAGTCGCCTCACGAAGCTCCACAATTAGAGTCTATAGATTTAAATACTAGAATCCAGGCCATAGCAGCATCTTTTGAGAAAAAACTCGCAGAGAAGGGATTAAAGATTTCTGTAGATTTACCAGAGAAATCGCTAAAGCTGCAAACTGAACTGGAGAGTTTTGACCGCATCCTGCAAGAGTTGTTAACTAATGCCTGTAAATATTCACAACATGATACCACCGTCCATTTAGAAGCTGTTCACCAAGTCGATCGACAAATCGATCGAGTTATCATAAAGGTGACGAATACAGGACACGCCATCTCCGAAGAAGAAGCAACCTACATCTTTGACAAGTTCCGTCGCGGAAAAGGGCGCTGGACTCCAGGGACTGGCTTGGGACTTGCTCTAGTCAAGTCTTTAGTGCAGCATTTGAATGGAGCGATCGCAGTTGAGAGTCTCCCAATATCGGATTCTGAACAGAGCGAAATTTGCTTTACCCTGACTCTGCCCCAATTTTCTGACGAAAGCAAACCATAATTCTGAACGTGATTAAAGAACAGAACGCAACAGAGAACCCTGATTTCCAGTCTCCTAACGATGACACCAACCTCGAAGGAGATTTAACTGCTGATGCTGATATAGCCGCTTTGGCAGCTAAGGTTGAAGTTCAAATTCAGAAAATAGCAGAGCGACAGCGACAAATCAGCGCCAAAGTTCAAATCCCCCAACCAGTGGAACAAATTTGGAAGGTTCTGACTGATTATGAAGCCTTGCCTGATTTTCTACCCAACCTCGCTAAAAGTCGTATAATTGAGCATCCCAATGGTGGAATTAGACTCGAGCAAGTAGGCTCCCAGCGCTTACTTAATTTCAACTTTTCGGCGCGGGTGGTTCTGGATTTGGAAGAATGCTTCCCCAAAGAAATTAATTTTCGGATGGTAGAAGGAGATTTTAAAGGCTTTTCTGGTAGCTGGTGTTTAGAGCCTTATTCCCTTGGTGAGTATGTAGGAACAAATCTTTGCTACACAATTCAAGTTTGGCCGAAACTCACTATGCCAGTAGGAATCATTGAAAACCGCCTGAGTAAAGACTTACGTTTAAATCTTGTGGCTATTCACCAACGTGTAGAAGAGTTAGCTAGCAAAGAACCGTATGTATAACTAAACGGTCATTCAGGATTATCTCTGAATGACCGTTTTCATGTTATCAACTCGTAGAAAGATAATTCTACTTTTTTAGTACCCCCAGGGGAATTCGAATCCCCGTTACCTCCGTGAAAGGGAGGTGTCCTAGGCCTCTAGACGATGGGGGCATTGGACTCATGACCTTTTATAAGTTAACTAATTTTTCGGCTGTTGTCAACAGCTTTTGCGAAAAAAAGTTTGTGGCAGCTAAACTGGGTGGAGGTAAAAGCTTGAAGAGGATACAAAGAGATGAAAACACAAAAAGAATTTCGTAGATACTCCTGTGGGAAACCACAAAGTAGGTCAGCCTCCGGCGCTGGGAATTTAGAGAGAAGTTCAAATAGAAAAAACGGTACATTCTGTCAGGGACAAAGGGTATGATGTTGTACCCTGTAGAGTTAAATCTCTACGATTTTTTACCAAAGATTTTGAAATAAATCGCTCAAAATCTCCAACATGGAAGCATCTTTTGAAATTACCTTACAGATGGCGATCGCTGTTTTTGCAGGCATTAGCGCTCAAGTGCTGGCTGCATACTTTCGCATACCCAGCATCGTCTTGTTATTGCTGTTAGGCATATTGTTCGGTTCTGATGGCATAGGGCTGTTGCATCCCCATGCGCTAGGCACTGGATTGGAAGTTATTGTCGCCCTAGCAACTGCAATAATTTTGTTTGAAGGCGGACTTAATTTGGATCTGCGAGAGTTAGGCAGAGTTTCAGTCAGCTTACAATTGCTCGTCACTCAAGGAACGCTAATCACACTGCTTGGTGGGAGTATGGCTGCCCACTGGCTGGGTGAATTTCCTTGGAATATAGCTTTTCTCTATGCTTCCATTATTGTGGTGACAGGCCCAACCGTCGTTGGCCCCTTGCTGAAACAAATCAATGTAGATCGGCAAGTAGCAACACTTTTGGAAGGGGAAGGAGTTTTAATTGACCCTGTAGGAGCGATTCTCGCCTTCGTTGTCCTCGATACTATTTTGAACGGCGATGCCGATCCAATTAATGCGATCGTCGGTTTACTCATACGCCTGGTTGTTGGTGCGGCAATTGGTGGTGCTGGCGGTTATCTGATGAGCTTGATTTTCAAACGCGCCAGTTTTCTCTCATTCGAGCTAAAAAACTTAGTGGTGTTGGCGATACTTTGGGGTTTGTTTGCCTTATCGCAAATGATCCGCAGTGAATCGGGAGTCATGACGACAGTTGTTGCCGGAGCAGTCTTTGCTAACTCCTCAGTCCCAGAAGAACGTCTGTTACGGAGCTTTAAGGGTCAGCTAACAATTCTCAGCGTCTCGGTGCTATTTATCTTATTAGCTGCCGATTTATCCATTGCCAGTGTGTTTGCTTTGGGTTGGGGTAGTTTATTCACTGTTTTGGTATTAATGTTTGTCGTTCGCCCGATTAATATCCTCTTGTGTACCTGGAACAGCGATCTAAATTGGCGACAGAAACTATTTTTAAGCTGGGTTGCTCCTAGAGGAATTGTTGCCGCTTCTGTAGCTTCTTTTTTTGCGATTTCCCTAACCCAACGTGGCATTAACGGCGGTGATTCCATCAAAGCTCTAGTCTTCCTGACAATTATCATGACTGTTGTCTGCCAAGGGCTAACAGCTGGCTGGGTTGCTAAATGGCTGCAAATCACTTCTAAGGACGTAACTGGGGTGGTGATTGTGGGTTGTAATCCGTTGAGTCTTTTGATTGCCCGGTTCTTTCAAGAACGGGGAGAAAATGTGGTCATGATTGATACTGACCCCGAATGTCTGGTTCAAGCTGAGGCGCAAAATCTGCGGGTGATTGCCAGCAGTGGACTAGATGCTGCTGTTTTGGAAGAGGCGGGAATTGCCTCTATGGGGACTTTTTTGGCGATGACAAGTAATGGCGAGGTGAATTTTGTTTTGGCTCAAAGAGCAGCCGAGGAATTTAAGCCGCCGCGTGTTTTAGCTGTTTTCCCCCGCGATCCGCAAGCGAGTATTTCGGTTAGTAGTAAAGTTAATCAAGCTTTTATCCCAGACTTAGCGATTAAGACTTGGAATGAATATTTGAATGATGGGCGAGTCAAGCTGGGCACAACTACGCTAAATGAGTTGGAATTTTCTAGTCAGTGCGATCGCATCCAAGAAAAAATTCGGGCTGGGGTGTTGATACCATTATTGGTAGAACGAGAAGAACGCTTACAGGTAATGCCAGTTAACCAAGATTGGGAAATTGGCGATCGCATTATTTACCTATTGCATGACCCCAGACCTAGCCTTTTAAAACGCTTATCTGGTGCTACCCAATCCACTCCCCTCTCTCTAGAAAAGTTACCAGAGGTTGAAGACCTATCCCTAGTCCAATTGTCTCAACTTTCCGCTACTGAAGCTCCTGGGGGATGAGGCAGGGGGCTGGGGGA
>NZ_NOLI01000127.1:0-22985 GCF_002245975.1 Nostoc sp. 'Peltigera membranacea cyanobiont' 213
GGGGATAAGGGGGATTGGGCATGGGTTATTCTCATTCTCTTCCTTGTGTCCTTCATCCTTGCCATTACCCATTCCCAATGCCTAGTTCACACATCTTTACATCTATAGAATAACGTTATTTGTTATTTGTAAAAACATCATCTAAAGTGGCAACTTTAAATATCTTTAAACAGTCACTAGCGTTAGGAGCATTAGGGTGAATATACTTACCTCAGTTGCCCTCAACGAAACTGAGTTGCAAGTGCTGAGTATTTTTACTCAATACGGGCTAAACCCCCGCTACCGCTAACAGCACTTAGTCAGAGTAAGTGAGTTTTAATTAATATCAGTGCCAGCTACTCCGACATACCACCGTTTGCCATCATTTCTTAATAGAGAGAGAAAACTAGATGCAGAATTTAGTTTCGGCTAGCTGGGAGAGTGTTCCAACTCAACCACCTAAGCAAGATCGGATTATTGCTGCCATTGACTTGGGAACAAATTCTCTACACATGGTAGTAGTCAAAATTGACCCAACGCTACCAGCCTTCAGCATTATCGCCAAAGAAAAAGAAACCGTCAGACTTGGCGATCGCAATCTTACCACTGGAGAACTCAAACCAGAGATCGTTAAAAAGGCGATCGCTGCTTTAGGACGCTTCCAAGAAGTTGCCAAAACCATCAATGCGGAAACAATCATTGCTGTGGCAACTAGTGCCGTGCGCGAAGCCCCCAATGGTAAAGATTTTTTGCACAGAGTAGAAAAGGAGTTGGGTTTAAGCGTTAACTTGATTTCTGGTCAAGAAGAAGCGCGACGAATCTACCTTGGCGTGCTGTCGGGAATGGAATTTCATAACCAACCCCATATCATTGTTGATATTGGCGGTGGTTCGACAGAATTAATTTTGGGCGATAGTCACCAAGCACGCACTCTCACCAGTACCAAAGTCGGTGCAGTGCGACTCACTAGCGAGTTAATCACCACCGATCCCATCAGCAACACGGAGTTTCAGTATCTGCAAGCATACGCACGCGGGATGTTAGAACGTTCCGTGGATGAGGTATTGGCAAATTTCCAGATTGAGGAATCTCCCCGTTTGGTGGGTACATCTGGCACGATTGAAACCCTGGCGATGATTCATGCACGAGAAAATTTAGGTGTTATTCCTTCCACTCTTAATGGCTACCAGTTTAGTCTTAAAGACTTGCAAGAGTTGGTAACTCGCTTGCGGAAACTGAGTAATTCAGAAAAGATTGAGATTCCTGGTATGCCAGACAAACGGTCGGAAGTTATACTGGCTGGTGCAGTAATATTACAGGAAGCAATGACCCTTTTGGGTAGTGAATCCATCACAGTTTGCGAGCGTTCTCTGAGGGAAGGCGTAATCGTAGACTGGATGTTAGCGCACGGTTTGATTGAAGATAAGCTCCGCTACCAAAGTTCAGTTCGGGAGCGGAATGTTCTAAAAATTGCTAATAAATACGACGTCAATTTAGAATATAGCGATCGCGTCGCCAAATTTACCGAGAGTTTATTTGACCAAACTCAAGGTACGTTACATCACTGGGGATCTGACGAGCGACAACTGTTGTGGACAGCCGCAATATTACACAATTGCGGGCATTATGTCAGTCACTCGTCTCATCACAAGCACTCTTACTATTTAATTCGCAATGGTGAATTACTTGGTTATACAGAAACCGAGATTGAAATCATAGCCAATTTAGCCCGTTATCATCGCAAATCGCCACCCAAGAAAAAACATGAAATTTACCAGAGTATGCTGACTAAAGAGCAATGCCAAATGGTTAGTCAATTGAGTGCAATTCTGAGATTAGCAGTGGCATTAGACAGACGACAAATTGGTGCGATCGCTCAAGTGCAATGTGAGTATTATCAACAACTTCAGCAGGTAAACCTGCTGATTTTTCCATCTCAACCCGATGATGACTGCGCTTTAGAACTTTGGAGCTTAGATTATAAAAAAGGAGTTTTTGAGGAAGAATTTGGAGTAAAACTAGTAGCTAGTTTAGAAAAGTCTAGCGGTGCTAACTTGTTTTAGAAAATAGAGTGCGTTACACTAGGCTAACGCACATTTAACAAAAAAAGATTATTCATCTCAAGATAATTTCAAAATTTAAATAGACCTCATATCTAATTTTGGCATCCTGCTTAAGGTTCAATTTATAAACTGTCCTAAGAAGCATTTAAAAATAAAGACTAGTAATTAGAATAGAGTTAACAATCTATTTCATATAGGTTATGTTGCTATTGGATACTTGAGCCGGGAAAACTTAGGTATCCTTATTTAAAATTTCAATAAAGCAGTTAAGACTGCTTGCTTTTCTGCACTAAATCGCTCCAATCGCAGAAAAGCAAGGGCGTTGCTTATGTGACAAAAGTTTGTTGATAGAGCAATACCTACATTAGCTGGATTCTAATGCTGCGGCTAAGAAAATTGCCAAGTAAGGTTCAAAAATATCTCGGACATCGCCCAAGGTAAGGTTGAGGCGATCCAAACTACGAACAGACGTGCTTTTAGAATTACCCAGGGAATATTTATAACGACCAAAAAGCAGGTTACTAATCTTGTGTTTAAGTTTTTGCATCAATCTGCTTGGTCTGATTTAGTTACTATTAATATGTAAAGATTAATGAGATGTAATCTTATTCGTCTATTTCTTCAGACTGATTGTCAGGAAAAAAATCAAATAAAATACATGATTTAAGGATGATTTTCTCGTCTAAAAATTGCTATGAGTAAGGAATATATAATGATTAGGCTGTTATTAGCAACACTTTGAGGGAGAGACAAACAAATATTACTCTTTGATAGCTTCTGTTGTGAGAGTTTTTAATAAATACTAATCAGACTGGAGATAGATTCAAGTAAATGAGAAAATTACCAAAATATAGTTACAAATATTAATATTTTCCGTTTTGGATGAAATACTCTGTCGCTGTTCCTGGAGATGGGAAAATGGTTTTTGTGGAAAGTAAGGGCTTGTTCTTCATTGCTGACTTTCCATCTGTACAAGTCGATAAAGACTTTTCTCAAACTTTAGTTCAAATACCACCATCACCAGATTGTGAAGTTTGTGTAATTGTTCCAGTTCGCAATGAAGCTCAGACATTAGCAGCAACCCTTACTGCTCTGATACATCAGGTTGATTTAGAAGGACAGCTTTTAGATCCTAGACGTTACGAAATAATTTTGTTGGCAAATAATTGTAGCGATGATTCAGCAGCTATAGCTCGAAGTTTTGCTGAACAAAATCCACATATAGCACTGCATGTAGTTGAAAAAAGTCTGTCTGATGCGGAAGCCTATATTGGTCGAGTGCGTCAGATTTTGATGGATGAAGCATATCGCCGTTTGTGTAGCTTAGGACGCACAAGGGGAGTAATTGCTTCAACTGATGGAGACTCCCAGGTAAGCCCAACTTGGATTGCTGCCAATCTATACGAAATTAACTGTGGTGCGGATGCTGTAGGTGGGCGAATTGTTGTTGAGCGCACCGGTCTTGACGATCTAGACCCTTACGCCAGAGCTTGCCATCTGCGTGAAGTAGGCTACCGCTATTTAATTACCGAATTAGAAACTTATCTCGATCCCGACCCCTATGACAACTTTCCCCGTCACTATCAACACTATGGAGCAAGTTTGGCAGTTACAGCAGAAATGTATGCACTTGCAGGAGGCTTACCAGCAGTGCGGACTCCTGAAGATGTAGCTTTTTACCGTGCTTTGGTACGGGTAAATGCCCGGTTTCGCCACAGTCCCCTAGTGCGGGTAGTAACTTCGGCGAGGCAAATCGGACGGACAAATGTTGGTTTAGCAAATCAGTTGAGTGAATGGATAGAAATGGGACGACAGCAGCAACCATTTGTAGTTGAGCCAGCAGCAGCTATTGAAACTCGTTTTGTTGCACGCCGCCAATTACGAGTGATGTGGTGGTACGTTCTTAATGGCTATCAATCAGATTATCCTCGCGTTGCGTCCTTGGCAGAAATGCTGGGAATTTCAGCCCAATGGCTTGTGCAGAAATTGACCCAACCTTATACTTTTGGTCAATTGTTTGAAGAAGTCGAAGAACGCCAGCAGTCAGAAGGAACTTGGGCTTCGCGCTGGAAACTCGTGGAAATTCAACAAGCAATTGGAGATTTGCGCTTGCGTCTTGAGAGTTTGCGGCTCAGTTGGAGTAAACTCCAAGGTAATAATTTGACTCCGAATGATTTAGAACCAGATAAAGAGCAGTACTCTGTGGGAAGCTTACGCAACACTGAGGGTAGCGCGTCACCAATAGGGAAGCGTTACTAGCCGTGATGCTTATATCCCCCGAATTCTATTCGGAGGATATTAAGCCTGAATTATTCTTCATTTCTCAAACTCGCTCGAATAAATCAAGTCGATATTCTTCCTCTCGTTGAGCTTTTAAATGCCGCAGTTTATTTGGGGTCAACTCAAAAAACGAGTTATGAACTTCATCCCCACTCAACGGATAATCACGGGCATAGAGTGTCCAATGAACTAAAAGTAGATGTCCTCCAGGTTCCAGGTGTTCTAAAATGCACTGTTGAGATTTTTTCAGGTCTTCCCAGCTCCAGTAATAGCCAACTTCCGAGACTAGAGTTAAATCAAACATCTCATCAGGATATTGCTCTGGGACACGCATAATCTGGAACTTGACATTGGAGAGATGCCGACAGCGCTCTTCTGCTCTATTCTGTGCCAGTTTTGACACATCAACCGAGAGCAGTGAGTCACAATGCTTTTGTAGCTTTTCAGTTAAAACGCCAATGGAACCACCGATTTCAAAGGCAGACCGATAGCGCTCTTTGGGTAAAGCTGCGATCGTCGCAGCATATTTGTTAGCTTCGTATTCCCTTGTCTCAAACTTCCACGGGTCGGGATCTTCGCTGTAGAGTTTATCGAAGTAGCTGGGTGGTAAGGAGTCGGATTGTAACGGGTTCATTGGATTTCCTCTAAATAAACTTCCCAAGGATGAGTAAAGTTCGCTAACATTTCGGGACTCAGGCGAAAGCCTTCTGGGTCATCATCAATTAAGTCTGTAATTTGGGAACGATAAGCTGCGATCGCTTGCTGTTTCAACTCCACTACCGTGTTAATATTCAACCGCCAGGTTGTCACGTCAAGAGATTCTGGTAGACTTCGCTGTTGGTTTGAGTCCCAATCCCAAATCGGATACTCAATCAATCGGGGGTAAAAGCACAAATCATTCAGCACGGCGTGAATTAATTTCCACGTTGCTCGGTGGTCTGCGTGAGGGTCGTATCGCCACGGTAAAAAGATAATTTGTGGGGTCATGTCTGTGATGTAAGCACGACAACTAGCCACTGCACTTTGATACTGTGTTGGAATTGAACCATCCTGCATTCTCAAAAAGGTGACAGCATGAACTTCTACACCTAGTAATTTCAAGGCTGACAAGGTTTCTGCTTCCCGCAAAGCCCGGAGTTTACCTGCGGGATATTTCTGAGAGTTAGGGTGTGAAAGAGTACCATCACTAATGACTAAAACTTGCACATCACAATTTAAAGAGCGTAACAGAGCGATCGCACCCCCACAACCTAAAGTCTCATCATCAGGATGGGGTGCAACGATTAATGCCGGACTACAAGCGATCTCCTCAACGGAACGCCAGGGCAAAACACTAGGATTGCTTAGTGGTAATCCAATCAAGCCGAATTTATTCATCATTCCAAAGCAAATCAGCTTCCTTACTTTCATGCAAGACATACTGCCCTACATTTGCCAAGGCCGCATCAAAAGCAGGTTGACGCAGATATAGAGTCAAATCTCGGATGATGCGTTCCATCGGATTTGGTGGTAGTAAGCCGCGAGTCCCAACAGAACGTTGGCACAAATGCATCACATCAATGCAAATTTGCTCAATTGCTGTCCTCACCATGTTTGCATAGGCCACGAGTTGATCTGCTTGTGGGTGGGTAACTGTGGGATAACCACCAAAGGCTGGTGCATAGGCTGCTACCCGATCCGCAGCCCCCCGCAGCCAGAGATTACCACTTTCAATGGCGATCGCCATTCTGCCAAGCCGTTCCTGTTGATATGGATCGTTTGTATATTCCAACTTCTGGAGATACTGGCGAGTCAGGTTAAACAGTGCTTCTGCCCCACCTAGTTGCACGGCGGCAAACCGAATCACTCCCACAGACAACCACGGCTGTCGATAGTAATCTCCTGGCTGCCCGATTAAAGCGCTCTGCTCCAACTCTACACCGCTAAAATCCACTTTGTAACTAGCAGTAGCTCGCATTCCAGCAGGTTGCCACCAAGCTGGATCGCTAACCGTTGTCACTTCGTCCATCGGCACAATGCACATTTGCCAACCGCCTTCTGGCAATACTCCATTAACGAAAGGACGTTCTACATAACCCGCACCAGTACAAAAGGTTTTGGAACCTTCCAAGCGATAACGTCCATTTTCAAAAGGAATTATTTTGACACCATCAGAGGCTTCGGCATTCCAAACACCAAATATTTTGTGGCGATCGCGGGCATCACGGGCGTAGCTTGTGATTTGTTCTATAGAACCAAAGGTCTGAATCAGTTGTAGAGCGTTGATATGTCCTTCATAAATTCGACCAACTGCCAGATTCCCATGCCCTATCTGCTTTAAGAGGATTAAAAGCTCGTAGGTAACATTAGCATCAATTCCTGCACCCCATCCGCCTAATTCTTTTGCCAATGGTGCAGATAACAACCCAGCCTTAGCAATCAGTTCAAACTCTTGCTTGGGAAAAGCACTATTGCAATCTATAGTACTGGCATTATTTGCACAATAATCGGCGATTTCCTTGGCACGTTTTAGATCGAGAGCAATTTTAGAATCAGGCCATTTGGGGATGACGATATTCTGTGATAATTGGATGTTAATAGCCGACTCCTTTCTGTAATATTTCTTTATATCTTGTTGATAGTAATGAAATTAAGTTGGTTAATAAATCTATCTTTTGTGTGATTATATACTCAGCAAAAAGAGAGAAAATCAAAATACCTCTCATCTGCACATTATCCAATTAGGTATAGGAATCATATTTGATTTTTGAAAAAATATAAGTATTTGTAGGGTGTGTTAGACGGAACGTCGTAACGCACCATCCCAAGCTGATGGTGCGTTACGCTACGCTAACGCACCCTACCTAAGATTTCAAAAATCAAATACTAGTCCTATAGTATGAACAGTAATATCCTCGATGTTACTTACACCTACAAAATTGCCATAGGTGTTTGCGTAAAAAATACCTCCCACATAGGATTAATATTTACCCCAGATAAGCTGGATTCATAGCTGTAGTGTTATTTCGGTTTGTGGTCTTATATCGTTCATACTCCCCTTTTGCTGCTACCTCACGAGCAAAGACGCGATCGGGGGTCGCAAAATTTCCCTATCCCCAGATTCCCTCCGATCGGCACATCATGACCAGCAACCATGTCCTGTGCATCGTACTTGGTTCATCTGACAGCGATCGCAGCCTATAAGCGATATACTTCAATTCACCACGGTTTTATGCCAAGCTAAGTAGAACGATGTGGAAAAACCACACTATGTTAAGAAAAATTAAATAGACTCAAACCCTATTCCTTCCTGCCTCCTGCCTTCTGCCTCATCTCAACGATAAATATTCACACCGACCTACTTGTATAGTTTTTAGCGTCCTGTTTCACCTATCTGATCTGCATCGTCTGCCACTCCATTGCGAAAGCGTACTTCTAAGCCATGTTCTGGGTCCCAGTCACACTCAGCTATCAACTTAAAGGTAGCAATATCTAGGTCATACTCCACATAGATATATGAGAAAGTGACCCGATCCCAGACCTGAATGGGATTAGTCAACAACGGCATTGACTCATCTCCAATCATGTCGCGATATACATCATAATTTTGCAGCACCAGAGGAGCAGTGATGCGTAACACATCGGGTGGCAAGGCTAGAGCTTGCCGAATAGCTTCACGCTGAAGCGATGAAAGTTCCCCAATCTGCCCCTGTTCAAAATTCACACAAATCGGTACACGGCGATCGCCCAAAACAGCACATTGTGCTAAAGTCCAGTAGTTATCTTCCAATCTCATCTGTCCAAACTCAGCATCGTAATAACTTCTTGGGGATTTCATCATCTTCAGATACTACCTTTATTCTGGGCTTCCCTAGCGACTCCAAAAACTAGTGAAAATTTTACTTTGAAATTAGAGTCTTTATTCTAAACTCTTGGGATTATACCCATATTACATTTTCCCAAAAAGTGACAGAATTTCTTCATGATGAAAATATTAAGTCGAGTTAGCTGATGACAGTACTGGCACCTATCCTCGAACAAACTGTGGGTAAGATTCGCTTTTGTGTAGATGATGTCAAAAGCGCACAGGAGCGATTACCTGTAAAAAGTGCAAAATTTCAGTTAGGTTAACACCTGACATTATTTGGATCGCATTATCACAAGGATTTGCTCAACATATCAACAATCATGCAGAAAGTTTGCGATCGCGCTTGGTTGATCGCCAGGGGAAACAACAACTGATAATTGAAACTCGACAAATACCCATTTTCTCATAACTTTTATGATGCAGTTCCCAAAGAACACATTCAAATTCTGGAGCGATTTGATGGAGCCATACTTTATGCTAATAGCAGTCATTCTTGGCAAATTCCAAAGTTTAATTCTGGTAAAACCTACGAAATCCCTGAGCCAAATTCTTTCTGCTCTGATGCAACCCACCTAATCGATCTCGAAGATGGACGCTGTATTGCCTATGTCTTTAACTTTCGCAAGAGCGAATGTTTGATTCTTTTGGGCAAGCAGACTTTAGATCGTAATCAGCTTCAAAATCCCATAGTTATTGCTCAGAGCATTCCAGAACTCTTTGAACGTATATTTGAAGTCCAGGGGCAATACTATTTTGATGATTCCAATTTCGTTTGGGAGTCTTGAAACAGCTAGATGAGAAACTCAGAGAGATTTTACATCAATTATTTAGAGTCGAGTTTATGAACAACCAACCAGATCAAAAAAGCTACATACCACAAGAAACGCCATGTCCAATCTGCGGTTCACAAAATTTCATTTGGGGTCGTACCGTTGGAGAATCAGCAAGTCAGTGGGTGTATTTCCGTGCTGATGGGGCTGGGTGGGGGGAAGGCGAAAAGCTGCGGGCGCGTAAGTGCCTTGATTGTAACAATGTTCAGTTATTTACGTATGATTAACTGATTATCAGGACGTTCCGGTGCGATTCCACATTACCGAAGAACTCCACGCAAAAGGTATCCTGGGAGATGGGTATTATCTTGCAGGTTCGATGAACTTCACCTAGAACGGTATTACAATCAATGAGAAAGTTGTAACTTATGAAACATCCCCAGAAGCGATCGCCGAACAACAGTTGATTTTTACTAACCGATGGGGAGGGGCGTAATGCTATTTTAGATTTTGGATTATTTAATTTTTATCCTGTAACAATTTGAGTATTTTTTATTACACATCCTACTATATTAACTATGTGATATTCAAAAGCAATGACTAATGCCAGCAATGCAGATATCCGCATTGAGCTAAAAATCGCACAACTTCCACAGAAACACCCATCGGCGCACCATCGAAATCTAACCGCGATAGGATAATATCTGCTTGGGCTACACCTTGTAATGCACCTGCGACTAAACGACGGCGATCGCGCACATTAAGTCTGGTAAATTTTGTCCGATGCGGGTGAGACGCTGGAAGTCAGGTTGCGATAGTTAGACGGATATTTATCACTTGTGCTGGCGTAATTGCTCTACTATATATTCTTCTAGTTCTTGTTTTTCTCTGTTGCTGGCATTTCGTTGATAAGTTCTGCCTGTTTCTTGCATAAATCTACGTTTCTCGCTTGGAGAAGATTTGAGCTTACCTCCAGATGCTTGCAGCTTTTGCTGTAATTCTTCCCAAGTCTTCTCACCCACACTTTCACCTAGTTTTATCAGTGCTTTTGGGAGTAATGTTTTTGCCTCTCTTTGAAAATCTTCTTCTGTCTCAAGAGAAGCTAAATCTATTTTGCTGAAGTCGATATCAATTTGAAACTTACTCATAGAATTGCATTTGTTTTTTTTACAGTGATTACCACAATATGGGTTTGCAGATATTACTTATCGACCTTGTTATTGTCAGATGATATAGCAATCCGATTTGATTTCTGAATCACTCGTAGAGGTAAGGGACTGGGGACTGGGGACTTGGGACTGGGAAGAAGGAATAAAGGTGTACTGAGTTTTGTTCAAAAATCAAATATGAGTCCTATAAGTATCAGATTTGAAATATATCAAATTATCAGTCTGCAATTCACCAAAGTCCTCAAAAGCACGATTTTTTATTTGTGTATCTTAGCCCAAATTATGGTTATATCTCAGATAATCATGAATTTTATCAATTTTTAAAGAATGATTTAAGACTTTTCTATCAAAATGAATATACATCTAGTGAATGCAAGCCTAACCAGGTTAAGAGTATTAAAAATGCTATCTTAAAGGCAAAGGTCATTTGCTAAATTGTTGAGGAAAACGCTATGACTACAACGCTGAAAGAGGCTAATTCTATTGAGTCATTGCTAGGTAAAGAGGCTGAAGACCTGCTTACCTACAAAGCAAAGGTTTCTCAGGATTTACTACATTTGCCGGGGCCAGACTTTGTAGATCGAATCTGGATCAACAGCGATCGCAATCCTCAAGTATTGCGTAATCTCCAGTTACTTTATTCTACTGGTCGTCTGGCAAACACAGGTTATCTATCGATTTTACCAGTAGACCAAGGGATTGAACATTCGGCGGGTGCGTCTTTTGCGCCGAATCCGATTTACTTCGATCCAGAAAATATTATCAAGCTAGCGATCGCCGCAGGTTGCAATGCTGTTGCTACTACTTTGGGGACATTAGGGATAGTTTCGCGCAAGTATGCCCACAAAATCCCCTTTATTGCCAAAATAAATCACAACGAATTGCTAACTTTCCCCAATCAATTTGACCAGGTATTGTTTGCTGATGTCGAACAAGCTTGGAATTTGGGGGCTGCGGCGGTAGGTGCGACAATCTACTTTGGTTCGGAGCATTCTACCAGACAAATCCAGGAAATCAGCAAAGCTTTTAAACACGCTCATGAACTAGGGATGGTAACAATTCTCTGGTGCTATCTGCGGAATAACGCCTTTAAACAAGACAAAGATTACCACCTTGCGGCTGACCTCACCGGACAGGCGAATCATTTGGGTGTGACCATTGAAGCTGATATCATCAAACAAAAGTTACCCGAAAATAACAATGGTTACGGTGCAGTTGCCAAAGCCAGTGGTAAGAGTTACGGCAAAACCGATGAGCGAGTTTACACAGAACTGACGACCGATCGCCCAATTGATTTAACTCGTTACCAAGTACTAAATTGCTACTCTGGGCGCGTAGGGCTGATTAATTCTGGTGGCGCGACTGGTAAAAATGATTTCGCCGAAGCAGTTCGCACTGCTGTAATCAACAAACGCGCTGGTGGTTCGGGATTAATTTCTGGGCGAAAGACTTTCCAACGTCCCTTCGAGGAAGGTGTGAAGCTATTTCATACCATTCAGGACGTTTATCTATCTCCAGATGTGACGATCGCTTAAGGAGTGGAGGAAGAGGCAGGGGAGCAGGGGTAAAGAAGTAATTTTTAATTCTCCTCAATACCCCATGCCCCATGCTTCATTGTCTTACTTCAAACCGAGAATGTTTAAGACTATGTACAAGCCCCCTGCGTATGTAGCAGAGCCAAGCAGTACGCAAACTGGGAGTGTCAGCACCCATGCTAGTAATAAGTTTCTCAGGGTGTCCATCTGCAAGCCAGAATGATTTGCCGCCATCGTACCTGCTACACCCGATGACAGGACGTGAGTGGTGCTGACTGGCAGACCGAAGTAATCGGCAGCACCAATTGTTGTCATCGCGACTAACTCGGCGGAAGCTCCTTGAGCGTAGGTAAGGTGGTCTTTGCCAATCTTTTCACCCACTGTCACCACAATCCGCTTCCAACCAATCATTGTGCCAAGACCCAGTGCAATGGCAACGGCAAATTTCACCCAATTGGGAATGAATTTGGTTACTTTATCCAACTGAGTCTTATAGCTGGTAAGTGCCTCTTCTTGTTTAGGATCGGTAAATTTTTTCTCCTTGTCCAACTTCCCAATTGTTCCAGCAACTAGATACATATCGGTTCGTAGTGAACTAAGCTCATCTTTTGAAAGCTGTTTGAAACTCGTCTTACCAGCAAGCTTATCTCCAATTATCCGACTCTCGGCAGCAAGGGCTGCAAAGGTTTTGTCGTTAGCTTGGGCGGTTGGCTTGAGAAAGTTGGAAAGCTCATCTGTGATGTTTTGGCCATTTAACGATGTTCCAGGTGCTTGTTGTTGCAGTACTGGAACTACAGAGTTTGATGTAGCAACCAACTGAGCGATCGCTGCGGCATTGGTATCTATATTCAGTGCAAACATCCCTGGTAGAATGCCCACCAAGATGAGCATGATCAAACCCATACCTTTTTGACCATCATTTGAACCGTGGGCGAAGCTCACACCAGTACATGTCAAGATTAACAAACCACGTACCCAAGTTGGCGGTGCTTTCCCATGATCTGGCGCACGATACAATTCTGGTCTTTTGATCAGTATCTTTGCCAGCAGTAACAGCAGTGCAGCGCAGGTAAATCCAACAATTGGCGAAACCAGTAGCGATGTGAAAACTTCCTGCGCCTTTGACCAATTCACACCCTCGCCAAAGACATGACCTGAAGATAACATTGAGTTTGCTAAACCAACACCCATAATTGAGCCAATCAATGTGTGTGAACTGGATGCAGGTAAGCCCAAGTACCAGGTTCCTAAGTTCCACATAATCGCTGAAATCAAAAGTGCAAACACCATTGCGAAGCCTGCACTTGAGCCAACATTGAGTACCAACTCAACCGGAAGCAGGGCGATAATGCCAAAAGCAACGGCTCCGCTTGATGTCAGTACACCAATTAGGTTCCAGCAGCCTGACCAAACAACGGCGATATTTGGCTTCAGGGTGTTAGTGTAGATGACTGTAGCAACTGCATTTGCAGTATCATGAAAACCATTGACAAACTCGAAGCCGAGTGCAAGACTCAGCGCCAAAGCTAGAAATAAGTATTCCATTTAGCACTCCTAATAAAAGACAAGAATGCAGCCTGACAAAAATAATTTGTGTTACAAAAAACTATTAAAACTGGGAAAAAACCTGGAGTTATTGCAATTCAGCTAGCTACATAAAAATTTGAGGTTATAAATATAACCTTTTTCTAAGCAAACTCTCTGATTGCATTTACCATATTGAAATCAGCATCGGTTCTAACTACAATTGAAGATTAGGATAGATAGATTAAGAAATAAATAAGGAATGGTAAATAATAAATTAAGGAACTTTAAATCATAGTTGTGGGGTGGGGGGAGAAGAATTAATGCCCCATACCCCATGTCCACTGTTATCTAACGTTTCTCACTAAGAAATCTGGTTGACCACAACTTTTTTGCGATCGCTTCAAAATCTCGGCGCTACAAGTACCAGGTTCACCGTTTTTGGAATAACAAAAGAAGACTTCTTGCAAAAATCTTCCCGAACCAGAACAAAAAGGTACTATCCCATCAGCAGTCATGTTATTATTAGCACTCACAAATGAATTTTTAAAATTTGTAGTTGTTGTACGCAAGGGTTTATTCGGACGATTGTAAGCTGCCGGAATAGCGATCGCATCTTTTAACTTTTTACTCAATCCCAAGTATTCCGCAGGGGTTTTCCCCGAACAAGTACCATGTTTTTCCCATTCATGCTCGTAAAGTTTATCACTGGGAAACAAATTCGGAAATCGTCGTTTTACTTCCGACGGTAATTTTTGTGTGGAACAATTAGCAGGATAACCAGCTTGGTATTGTGGCCACAAACCATGTAATACAAAACCAAGTTTTTTCCCAGAACCGCACTGCTGTGGATCGCGAGTGCCATTTGTCGCGCAATAATCCGGCGACCACGAGAGTGTCAGTACATAAAAATCAAATTTACCCGGAGTACCGCGATTTTGAGCAATGGCAGCATTAGGTATAAAAAGAGCAGTAATTAACAAAGAAGATGCGATGAAAAGTTTCTTTAATTGCATATAAATAGTTAGTTTCTTCTCAAAATAAAGTTATATACAATACATTGTTCCGAGTCAAGGATTAAGAATTCATCCAGTTCCGAATCCCCAATGAATTCAGAAAAAGCAAATCTTGGTAGGGATTCTGGGATATCCTTAGATAAGTGAAAGATTTGCCAAAAAATAGTAAGAATGAAGCTGGCAGCAAGAGTAAGTCAGGTAACACCTTCATTAACCTTAGCGATCGCAGCCAAGGCTAAGGCACTGAAGGCAGAAGGAATAGATGTCTGTAGTTTTAGCGCTGGAGAACCAGATTTTGATACCCCAGCGCACATTAAAGCCGCAGCAGTTAAAGCTTTGGATGAAGGCAAAACCAAGTATGGTGCAGCAGCCGGAGAACCAAAGTTAAGGGAAGCGATCGCCCACAAGCTTAAAATTGATAACGGTCTTGATTACAAGTCTGAGAATGTCATTGTCACCAATGGCGGTAAGCATTCTCTGTACAACTTGATGGTGGCGCTAATTGACCCAGGTGATGAGGTAATTATCCCTGCACCCTACTGGCTAAGTTATCCCGAAATGGTGACTTTGGTCGGTGGAGTTCCGGTAATTGTCCATACAGATGCCACAACGGGTTATAAAATTACTCCCGAACAACTCCGTAAAGCGATCGCGCCGAAGACAAAGTTATTTATCCTCAACTCTCCATCTAATCCTACAGGGATGGTTTACACGCCAGATGAAATCAAAGCACTGGCGCAGGTAGTAGTTGATGCAGATATCTTTGTCGTCTCCGATGAGATTTACGAAAAGATTCTCTACGACGGTGCAGAACATATCAGCATCGGTTCTCTTGGGAAGGAAATTTTTGACCGGACTTTGATTAGTAATGGGTTTGCGAAGGCTTATTCCATGACTGGTTGGAGACTTGGTTATTTAGCGGGGCCTGTGGAAATCATTAAAGCAGCGAGTACCATCCAAGGGCATAGTACATCTAACGTGTGTACCTTTGCTCAATATGGTGCGATCGCAGCGCTACAAAGTTCTCAAGATTGTGTCGAAGAAATGCGCCAAGCCTTCGCCAAACGCCGACAGGTAATGCTAGACAGACTTAACGCCATTCCCGGATTGAGTACCGCAAAACCAGATGGCGCGTTTTATCTGTTCCCTGATATCAGCAAAACTGGTCTAAAATCCCTAGAATTTTGTGACGCGTTGCTGGAAGAACATCAAGTTGCAGTCATTCCCGGAATTGCTTTTGGCGCTGATGACAACATTCGCCTTTCCTACGCCACAGATATGGCGACGATTGAAAAGGGAATGGATAGATTAGAGAAATTTGTCAAGTCGCGTATTTAGTTAGTTGTCATTTGTTATTTGTCATTCGTCATTTGTTCAACTTGTTAACTCCACCTTTTCGACTCAGAACGGGTGGAGTTCATTTTAAAACCTGAATTTCGCAGTTCCAAGCCTCAAGTTACGTTATCTTAACCGAAGCACGATAATCAGCTTCGGTGCGGATTGGACGAAGTTCAAGCATATTCCCAATTCCCGATTCCCTTACATTAACTGCATCTCCTGCAACCCTTGGCGTAGTCTCTTCGCCTCTTCAGGATTATATCTTTCATGAAGGGCGATCGCTTTTTTAAAAGCTGTTAAACTATCTTGATGATTGCCAGCTTTCAGCAACACTACGCCTAAATTTTGATACGCTTCGGCATAGTTGGGATTTAGGGCGATCGCATTTTGATAATATACGATCGCATCTGTCAATAAACCCAAAGCTTTAAATGTCATTGCCAAATTATAATGACCAAAAACAAAAGTCGGGTCAATTTTTAAAGTTGTGGCGTAAGCGGTTTTCGCACCGTTGAAATCTCCTGCTGCTTTGAGTAAGTTACCCAGGTTGTTGTATGCTCCTAATTTGAGGATGGGGTAAATTGGCAATTTAATGGCAGCTTGATAGTGAGAAATCGCCTGCGGGGATTTTTGCAATCGACTGTAGGCAATGCCTAAATGATAGTGGAGTTCATATAAAATATCGTAGTTGTCTTCAGCAGCGCTAATTCCATGTCTGAGCAATTCCATACCTTGGGTAATTTTCCCAGTTTCCACATACAATGCCCCTAATTTACTGCAAACATAGGGGTCATCGGGATGAGTAGCAAAAAACCCTTCCATTGCTGTGGCTGCTTTGGCATATTTGTTATTTTGAGCGATCGCACTTTTTTGATATCCTGTGTGTACAAGTGCAACCCCTGGTAAATAACCTATTTGCCAATGGGGTTCTTTGGTTAAAATTGCTGAGACGCTATCATCCACTAAGGCATGGTAAGGACGGTCAAAACGAATATCTGGATGATTGCGGAATAACCTCGAAACCAGAGAATAGGGAGATTGTTCAGCACCAACTTCCTGGCGGACGAGGTTGATGAGCAGATATTCGTCGGTTGCGATCGCTTCTCGCAATTGCGGTACAATTGCTGGTGTCAGAGTTTCATCAGCATCTAATACCAGAATCCAATCTCCAGTGACATATTTGAGAGCTGCATTGCGGGCAACACTGAAGTCATTGCACCATTTAAAATGATGGACTTTGGCACCAAGTTGTTGGGCAATGTTGGGAGTGCGATCGATCGAGCCTGTATCCAAGACTACCATTTCATCTACTACTTTTCTGACACTGCTCAGACATTTCGGTAGTGTTGCTGCTTCGTTTTTTACAATCATGCACAGACTGAGTTTCATATTGCCGATAAATTCTGGTTACAATTATTTACTTACTGTTATTACCAACTTTTATGTTGTGTCTATATGTATCGCATCCGAACTCGATGCAGGTCAATTTACTATCAGAGAAAATCGACCCGTCTCTGTATCTAATTTTTAATAGATGTACCCTCGAAATAATATGTTTATCTAGTAATTAGTGAGGATAGTTAATAATAATTTTAAATCAACTATTACCCATTTTTCATGATTATGTAATTATAATATACATTGTATAAATATTCCTATATTGTGATGAAAAAAACATTCGCCCAAATAGCAAATAGACTTCGCCGCGACCTCCCAGAATACTTGCGATCGCTTAACAATTGGTTTTTCGATACACCAGAAAGGGCACTCTTAGAAGCTCAACAGGCCGCTCAGAGAATTAGAAATATTGAGATAGAACATTTTGAGGGTAAAAAAATATCTTCAGAATCCGTAAATTATACTGAAACGGTGATGTCTTATTGGCAAGTCTACGTTGATAAAAATTTAACTATTATCAAGATTAGACTTGCAGAATTCCAACTTAGTCGGGGAATTGTCAATATTTCTAATTCTAATTTATTAGAAAGATTGAATATTATTGATGAAGTTCTAGAGAAGTATGTTATTAAAGATGAGGTAATTAGTAACAGCGCCTTATTGTCAAATTATCAACCCCTAACAATCGATCGGAGTGAAATCAATAAACAACCAGACTCATCTAATATTCAACGTCTGCCTTCAAATCAAAACACTGCATTTTTACCTGGGTCTATTGGCAGAACTCTTAATAAAATCAAAGGAGATTTTTCACCACAAAGAGAAGAAGAATTCGTCAGAAATTACCGAATTTCTAAAAATAGAACAAGAGTTGCTCTAAAATTTTTGCTCACTTTAATGATTATCCCCCTTTTAACTCAGATTTTATCTAAACAGTTCTTAGTAATTCCCATATTAGAAAAGACTAGAGGGGAGAACACAATTCAAATATTCCTTAATTCCGATCTCGAAAAAGAAGCACTCCATGAATTATCTAGCTTCCAAAAATCTTTGAGGTTTGAATCTTTATTAAATCATGCACCAGAGCTTTCCTCAGAGGTAATAAGAGAAAAAATAAAGGATAAAGCAATTGACATAGCCGATGAATTCCAAATAAAAACCAATAGTGCTGTTGGCAATGTTTTTGCTGATTTAATATCACTAGTTTCTTTTAGTATAATTATCGTTTTTAGCAAAAAAGAAATTGCGATCGTCAAGTCTTTTATAGATAATATCGTCTATGGACTGAGCGATAGTGCTAAGGCTTTTATAATTATTCTTTTTACAGATATATTTGTAGGATTTCACTCACCAGATGGGTGGGAGGTTCTTCTTGAAGGATTCACAGAACATTTAGGTTTTCCAGCTAGTAGAAATGCAATATTTTTGTTTATTGCGACATTTCCGGTAATTTTAAATACCATATTTAAATACTGGATATTCCGCTATCTGAGTCGCTTATCTCCGTCAGCATTAGCTACATTAAAAGAAATGGATGAGTAATTCATAATTATTTTGGCGGATTTTTCTGATGATTCGTTAGGCTATGTATATCCTGGTTCTTTTGAAGCGCACTATGGATTTTGAAAGCAAAACTAATGCCCCAACCCCCACAGACAACATAGAGTTTGCTCAACCAACTACTACGCGTAAGCCATTGCAATTGCTACGAGACACTGAAGCTTTACTACGCCGTCCAACCGTAGCAACACTGTCGCTAATTTTGCCACCAAAACTGTCCAATAAATTCCAACTAACCTCATCTTTAGCAGATGACTCCTTTAATAAGTTGGCAGAAATTGACCTAGACACTATTAGTGATTTTGAACTGCGACCTGCACGAATTAGTGTTGGCTTAAGCTTTATTGGTTTTGGGGCGCTGATGATATTAGTGCTGCTGCTGTATTTAAACACATTGCATCCAGAACTCAGGGCGGGCGAACAGATTCGGCAATACTGGTATCAGTATATTTGGTTTGTCAGTTTCGGTGTTGCGGGGATGTTTATGTTGGGGCGTGAAGCGATGCGTCCGATGCCAAAGCGACGGAAGTAATTCGTAATTACATCGCTAACGTTACATTCGTGTAGCGTCTCTTAGAGAAAATAGTAATTCTGAATTAAATTTTATCAGGGGGATGGGGGCTTAACTCGCTAAAGTTGGTTAAAAGGGATGAATTTTGAATCAAAGTGAAATTATTTAATTAAGAATTTATAAATTTCAGAAATTAGCACTTCACAATATGCTTCGGTATAAGCAGCAGTTAGGAACTTTTATATATGAACTACGATGCTTTCATTGTTCCACCAGGTTCAAAGATTTCTCTGAAAAAAAACTATGACCCAGCTTATAAAACTGATTTCGATCAAAAAGCTGATGCTGCAAGCAAATTGCAAACAGATGTTGAACGATTAGCAAATTACCAAAATATTCTCTATGCTCAAAACACATATTCCTTACTGATTATTTTTCAGGCAATGGATGCTGCTGGGAAAGATAGCACAATTAAACATGTCACCTCTGGCGTGAACCCGCAAGGATTTCAGGTGTTCAGTTTCAAGAGTCCCAGTGCGGAAGAATTAGACCATGACTACCTGTGGCGAACAACTAAGGCTTTACCCGAAAGAGGTCGAATTGGGATATTCAACCGCTCATATTATGAAGAAACTTTAGTGGTTCGCGTCCATCCAGAAATACTGAAAAAGCAACAACTTCCTTACTTACCTAATGGAAATAAGATATGGAAACAACGTTTTGAAGAAATTAACAATTTTGAAAAATATTTAGTAGAGAATGGTGTAATTGTTTTGAAGTTCTTTCTCAATGTCTCGAAATCAGAGCAGAAAAAACGCTTTTTAGAACGGATTGAATTACCTGAAAAAAATTGGAAGTTTTCAGATAGTGATGTCAAAGAAAGAGCTTTTTGGGATGATTATATGAAAGCTTATGAAGAAGTTTTTAATTCCACGAGTACAAAATGGGCCCCGTGGTATATTATTCCTGCCGATCGCAAATGGTTTACACGCCTGGTAGTCGCTAATATTATCTGCACAAAATTAGAAGAACTAAATCTGCAATACCCAACGGTTAGCGACGAACATAAACAGCAACTTTTGGAGGCGAAACGTATTTTAGAGCAGGAAGATGAACAGATAAATTTAAAAGATAAAGGTAAAAATAAGGAAAATTAGTTCATAAATGCTGTATAATTCATATATAAAGATGAGCAGCTATCAATTTATGAATGCTCTCTGTAACTAATAAGTTTGGTTAGTATTGACAGCCAAAAAATCATGATTCAGATGGCGGAAGATGCCAACAATCATCCACCTCAGTTTCCTAATGCTGCCTTTGATATTGTAGCGATCGCAGCCTCAGCAGGCGGGCTGACTGCTCTATTGAAAGTACTATCGACTCTACCCGCAAAATTTCCAGCTGCGATCGCCATTGTCCAACATCTTGCTCCAGAGCATCGGTCGTTCATGGCAGAAATTCTCAGTCGGCGCACGGATATTACCGTCAAACAGGCAGAGGAGGGAGACTGCCTTATCCCTGGAACGGCTTATGTTGCGCCGCCTAATCGTCACTTATTAGTTAATGATGACGGCACGCTTTCGTTATCACAGTCGAAATTAGTCCATTTTTTACGTCCTTCGGCTGATTTGTTATTTGAATCGGTTGCAGCCACTTACAAAGAAAGAGCGATCGCCATTGTGCTAACTGGAACAGGTAGCGACGGTGCAATGGGAGTAGAAGCAATAAAAAAAATGGGCGGTACTGTCATTGTCCAAGATGTCGAAACCGCCGAGTTTTCTGGGATGCCTTCAGCTGCGATTCAAACTGGTAACGTAGATTTTATTCTCCCCTTAGATGAAATCTCCAGCACCCTGGTGGATTTAGTCATGGGAAAATGTAACTAAGCTAAGACTTAGGGAGTAGAGGAAATTTATTTCGGAATCCAACAATGAGTCTTTGATACTCATTAATGAGGCTTAGAACTCCATTAATGAGTCTTTGATACTCATTAATGAGGCTTATAACTTCTTTAATGAGTTTTTGATACTCGCGAACAAGTATAAAAACTTCACTCTTTTGTATTCTACTCTCTACCTTCTATCCTATGACTTCCGCAGAAAAAGACCCCGAATTTGAAAATCTACTAATTTATCTCAGACAAAACCGGGGATTTGATTTCACAGGCTATAAGCGCTCGACTTTGATGCGTCGGGTACGCAAGCGGATGCAGTCATTGACTATAGAAAACTTTGAAGAGTATTTAGACTACCTAGAAGTCGATCCAGAAGAATTTAATTATCTTTTTAACACCATCCTAATTAACGTCACCGCTTTTTTTCGAGATTCATCAGCTTGGCAATACCTAGCCGAGGAAATACTGCCTAATCTGATTAAAAATAAAAAAACTTCTGACCAAATACGCATCTGGAGCGCTGGCTGTGCTTCTGGGGAAGAAGCTTATACCTTGGCAATGTTGATGACTGAAATGTTGGGAGCAGAAAATTTTCGCCAACGAGTGAAAATCTACGCCACAGATGTAGATGAAGATGCTCTCAACCAGGCTCGTCAAGCTGTTTATTCAGCAAAAGATATCCAAGCTGTGCCAGAAGAATTACGGCAGAAATACTTTGAGATTATCGGAAATCGCTATGTCTTTCGCCCAGACTTACGCCGCTCAGTAATTTTTGGTCGCCACGATCTGCTTCGGGATGCGCCCATTTCGCGCTTAGATTTGCTGGTGAGTCGCAATACCATGATGTATTTTAATTCTGAGACTCAAGGGCGAATTCTAGCCCGATTTCATTTTGCACTTAATGATAATAGCTATCTATTTTTAGGTAAAGCGGAAATGCTATTGATGCATTCTAATCTGTTTACCCCAATAGACTTAAAAAATCGGATATTTAGTAAAGTATCGTCGATTAATATCCGCGATCGCCTCTTAGTTATGGCAAATTCAGTAGATGACGAATCTAGCAGCCGTTTGTCTCGACACCTGCGACTGCGAGACATGGGTTTCGACACATCACCAATTGCCCAAATAGTCATTGATATCAATGGCACTCTGATACTAGTGAACGATCAGGCGCGGACTTTGTTCGCCCTTTCCCCCAAAGATTTAACTCGTCCCTTCCAGGATCTAGAAATTTCCTATCGACCAGTTGAATTGCGATCGCTAATTGAACGAGCTTATACCGAACGTCGCCCTGTCAGCCTGACAAATGTAGAGCGCTATTTGTCTAACACAGAAACGCAATATCTGGATGTGCTAATTACGCCTTTGCAAGAAACAGATACCAGTTTTTTAGGTGTTAGCATCGCCTTTCATGATGTCACCCGTTATATTAGACTCCAAGATGCCCTGCAACGCTCCCAACAGGAATTAGAAACCACCAATGAAGAACTCCAATCTACCAATGAAGAATTAGAAACCACCAACGAAGAGCTTCAATCTACCAATGAAGAATTAGAAACCACCAACGAAGAACTCCAATCTACTAATGAAGAATTGGAGACAATGAACGAAGAACTCCAATCTACTAATGAAGAATTGCAGACAATTAATAATGAACTGAGCGAGCGCACCACAGAACTCAATCGCACAAATATTTTCCTCGTCTCCATTCTCAAAAGTCTCCAAACGGGAATAGTGGTAATTGACAGCAGCTTTAACATCTCAATTTGGAATTACATGGTAGAGGATTTATGGGGCTTGCGGACTGATGAAGTTCTAGGAAAGTCTATCTTCAGCTTAGATATTGGGCTACCCGTCGAGCAGCTGCGATCGCTCATCCGCGATTCCTTATCTGGTAAAAAACAATTTCAAGAAACGATCCTTGATGCTACCAATCGTCGGGGTAGACAAATAAAATGTTACCTGGCAATTACTCCCCTCCTTGGCATTGAAATGCACGGAGCCGTTTTGATAATGGCAGATGTAGAGAGAGTCTATAGTATGATTTCTAGTCAAGAAATGGAGGAACGGCGGCAGCAAGAATGAAGGGGCAGGGGGC
>NZ_NOLI01000128.1:0-22898 GCF_002245975.1 Nostoc sp. 'Peltigera membranacea cyanobiont' 213
AACCTCTAGCTGGCATGGCAGTAAATGCAATACTTATCCAATTTCTATTTTATGCAAATTAAAGGTACAGCAGCTTACAACAGATATTTCATTATCCCTACCTCTAATAGTTGCAAGATGATCCTGAGCGTACAAAAGCCCTGGGTGTAAAATATGGATTTCTAAATCTCCTTGGGTATATGGATTAGAACCACGAGTAGCTTCTATAAAATTAATGATATTTTTCTGTTCCCATTGCCTAAGGCGTAGCAGGGCATCTTCAAGCCTTTTATTAGATGCTCTGTCAGCAGATACTTTTTTCCTCGCTTCTTTATAAACTTCGTAAGGAAGGCAAAGAGTTCCTATTGTTCCACCACGTTTTAGCCAATTATCAAGAAACGTAACCAAATCTTCTAGTGATGGAAAATGGTCTCGATGTTCGTGGGTAATATAAATTCTGCTAATGACATTTGCTTTGTTATTCTGTAACCACTTAAGAAGGATGGGTATCTTATGTAAGTCAATAATAACAACAGAACTGCTATCAGCACGTATAACGATGGTATCAGCATTGCCTACAGGTAAAAAAGCTAACTCACAAGTCATAAAAATATTTTACGTCTCTATCCCTAGTTCTTCAGTCAGTTCTTCGTCAGTTAAGTAGGGACGAGGTGTGTGGCGAAAGCGTCTAATAGCCCAAGGACGTTGAGCAAGTTCCGCGAAAGTCTCTACATCTTCACTGAGTTCTGCTTCAAACACTGTACCATCAAGTGCCCAACCAGGAATCTCTGGCAAAATCGGTAGCCATTCTTCTCGATTATCATCCATTAGCCCATTTAAATAAAGGCGAATTTGACTATTATCTTCGGATATTTCTAAAACTTGACCACGTACCGTAAATGTGGGCTTTGTTCGTTCCGATTTCCACAATCCTAGTTCTGGAGGTATTCCTGTACGTGCTATTTCAAGTCGAGGAGGATTACCATATGATTCCTCCACTAGTTCATCTAATCGCCTGTGAAGTTCATCTGGCTCAAAAATAGGAATATGATTTTCGTCTCTTTCTAGAATTTGACGAGTAATGTTGATAATTCTGTTATCAATTTTGTAAGGTAATGGTAGTTTATATAGTAAGTCTTTTGTAATGCCTCTTGAACTTCTTCCCTGTAAGGAAAGTTCACCGACTATTGATGATGACAAAATCCCCAATAACCAAATTCTCTGCTCTTCATAGCTAAGTGTTTCCCATTCTCTCCAATCTTTACAAGGATTATACTTTTTAGTATGTTTACCAGATTCTGCAATTGGTAAAATGCAAAATATGTGATTATTTGGGCATAAACCTATTGTGTCAAGATGTGCAGATAAAGGGTTTGATGTCCCACGATTAATATCACTACCAACTAAAACCTTGGGTGAATCTAATAGAGATTCATCTTGGAAGCGACCTCCTTCAAGGAAATTTTTACCGTATCTAATCCAACGTACATTTGGATCTATTCTTTCTGGATCTGCCCACAGTCTTTGATTGTCATGCCAAGCTAAACGCCAGTTGCGTTTACATTTAACTCCATCTGGACATTCATTCACTGGTGGATACTTTCTACCTAAATAACCTGGTTTAACACCATTAAAAACGTAAAAAAGTCTTCCTAAAGGTATTGTTGGAACAGAGATATTTATCGATGGTGCTGTAATTGATGCCCAGTCATTTAGCTCTGAACTTAATTGTCCAATCCATGTTTTACCAAGAAAACCATTATCACGAGTATCAGAGCTTTTCGCTCTAGAAAAGATTGCTCGCGCAATAGAGGGCATTGTTATTCTAGAATTGCCCACAGTTCCTAAAACAATTACCACATCCTGGCTTGCCTCAATTCCAACAGTCCCTTCTGGACACTGCCATACTTCAAATATGCGGCAATTTTCCGTTAATAATTTTCGCACATTTGGTATGCCATGAGTTGAAGCTGTTAAAAAAGATTGAGGCAGAATAAAAGCAAATTGAGAATCTTTATCCAACCAACTTAAAACTTTTTCTATAAATTTTGCTGCTTTTTGAGTATTACCATCTTCTGCAAAAGGGGGGTTTGCAACAATAACACGCGGCTTAATACCTATATTCTCCTTAGTTAATGTCTCATAATCTTTATGAGAAAAGTGAGAAGGAAAGGGAAACGGAACATCCTGACCCAGTGACTCTCTTGCTAAGGTGTATCGAAGTTGTGTTACTAAATCAGCATATTGATCTAAGTCATTACCTGCAACGTGCTGTGCAAGATAAAGTCTTCGTTCTTTAACATCTTCTGGAATATCAGACATTCCTGCAAGACGAGATGTAGCAGCCAATAACAAACTACCTGAACCTGCTGCTGGGTCAAAAATTACTCTTTCCTCTGGACGTAGGCGTTCTAAAGGAAGTAACTCAAGCATACGTTCAGCGATCGCAACTGGAGTGTAATGTCGTTGTAAATCACTCCATTTTTCACCCTCAATATCGTTGGGTAATTCTTTGATAGCACGTTCGTACAGCAATCCAACGTCTTTATGATCGACTAGGGCAAAGCTAACTCGACTCCCTAAATTGGCAGCTAAATGCTGCAATATTCTATCATTTAAATAAGGTATTGAGTCTTCTAAAGCCTTTTTAAAAAAACCATTAGCACGAGGTACTGTGCGATATAGCAAAGCGCGAGGATCATCAGTTGGAATATTTGAGTCAGTACCAAAAAAGCCTTTGTCTTCCAAAATCCGTGCTGCCAAAAATGCGATCGCTACACGAATTGCATGTCCTGCTATCTCTCCACGAGAGGATATGGAATTTTGTGGATATATTAGTTTATTTTGAATACCAATTTCTGCGAGTGTTCCTTTAATTGCATCCTGGAATGCTTTATCCAGTTCGGCTCTTTGTCTAAGTAGAAATGATAAGCTATTTTTGGAAACTGATTCTTCCAAATCAGCAAGTGTTAGTTGACCACCGCGAAATTCTGCCAGTGCCTTGGGAGTAAATAAGTAACTACTTGGTGCAGCAAGTTCTACAGCCAAAGAATCTGGTTCTACTAAGCGCTCCTTTAATCTACCTGATGGATCGATATACTCAAGGAGATATTCTCCATCTGAAATTAAAAGCCCTGCACGAATCGGCCAGTCACGCAACCGTCTTTTCCATTGCTCTAAATCTGACGGCGCAACAGATTGCACCATAAACGCCAGATTAGTTGCACTAGGGCGTAGTCCATAATCTGTCCACAACGCATTTACCGCTACAGGTTTACTATCCTGTAAGGCTGGAGGGATACGCACATCACGGTGTGGTTCAATATTCCACACTTCACGCGCAGTCTCAATTACATAATTAAGTCCCTTTCCAGCCATTTTAAAATTACGTTTACTACAGAATTTATAATCTTCAAGTGATGTAGCTTAGATTACCAATATGGGTTCCACTTGTCATCACTATATTGGAAATCGACCATTGAAAGCGATCGATTTCAATCGTCGTAGAGAACGAATAATCGCTCAGAGCAGTTAAGGTAGTCGGCTAGCACTGCATGAATACTGCTAGTTTTGGCTTGTATTTACTTGACTTATAAGTTAAACAAAGCTCAATATATAAGATCCAGCCAAAACTTTTTTATATTAATATTGCTTGATATTATCACTTTGTTGTACAAAATCAGTTATTTGTGTAACAAAGTTTTGTAATAACCCTTTTATTAGTACAAAATCGTACTCGCTAGTGGTTTTGGTATAATTCAAGGCAAACTCTAGCTCTTAGAGACTAAAGCCTGAAATGAAGTACCCAAGTAGATAAGGTAACGAGTATGAACCAGATGTCAGGTTTTACAAGGCAAGAGACAATGCATCTGGCAGGTTGTACTTCCAGCCGACTTGCCTATCTGGAGAAGGTAGGTCTGGTCATTCCATACAGATTTGGGATTAATGCAAGACCAACTGTAGTTTTTAGCTGGGAGCAGCTTCTAGAAATACGAGCTATCAGAAATTTAAGAAAAAATATCTCTCTACAAACAGTCAGAAAGATAATAAAATTTTTAGACGATAGCGGTTATGATAACGGCTTGAGGGATAAACAGTTAATTGTTATCGGCGATGAAGTTTTCTGGGTTAAGCAAGACTGGTCAGACTTTGGCGAAAATTTGCCCACAACTGTAAAAGTAGCAGACAAAAGTAATAAGCAAGTAGGTCAGTACGTTCTACTTGTGATACCTTCACTAATAGATATTGTGAATGAAATTTGGGAAGCTGCTAGACAGTCGAAAGTAATAGACTTCAAAAGCTTTGAGCAAAGAGCAAAAGTTTTGCCAGCTTAGTTATATTCCGCAGCATTTATTTCATGTATTTGAGCTTTTACAGGCATAGATAACCCTACTCTGTGTCCAAACTGTGATATTCCTTGGGTATTGAGTGAAAAAGCCATTATCTTTTACGTTGATATGCTCCCAAGTGCGATCGCACTCTAAAGTCACTCACAAACTTGCTAATTTTGTCAACTCTATTCGCCAATCTTCATCATGCCGTAGAGTAAGGATATGGTAACTAGTATTGTGCTTGAGATTATCCCGTTCAATTTGGTCTTGCTTGCGTTTTTCAGGGCTATCATGAACTGAACCGTCGCAGAAAACAGCAATGTAATTTTCTTTATAAAGAAAATCTGGCTTACAGTTTGACTCTGGAATCAATTCCTGTGCAGTGTCGGGTAATTTATATCCACTGTGATATATTTCATGTAAAACTATGCGTTCAAATTCAGAATTAGGGTCTGTTTGTTGCAGCAGTTGTTGATACTGTTCATCACGACATATTCCTTCTATCTGCACTGTACTTTTTTGCAATTCGTCAAGTAAGGGTTTGATGAGATGGCGATTTATCAAAGCATGGTCGAACTCGTTGCGCTCTCGCATATCTGCTCAAAAATAACGCTAGATAGAATTAATAACCCTTTCCCTCGCCCCAGCAAGCCTAATTATCAAGGTCAACCCTCAATCCTAGTTGGCGTTAGTTTTGGTCTAAAAAAGCCAGTCACAGTAGCGGTGGTAGATGTTGTTAAAAATGAAGTTCTAGCTTATCGCAGTGTAAAACAACTACTTGGTGAAAACTACAATCTTCTCAATCGTCAGCGACAACAACAGCAACGCCTGTCTCACGAACGACACAAAGCTCAGAAACAGAATGCGCCAAACTCCTTTGGTGAATCAGAGTTAGGGCAATATATAGATAGATTATTAGCAGATGCAATTATTCCGATCGCCAAAACCTATCAAGCAGACAGCATAGTTATGCCAAAACTCCGCGATATGCGTGAGCAAATCAGTAGCGAAATCCAATCCAGAGGAGAAAAGAAATGTCCTGGTTACAAGGAAGCTCAACAAAAATATGCCAAAGAATATCGTATAAGCATTCATCGCTGGAGTTACGGTCGATTAATTGAGAGTATTAAATCCCAAGCTGCAAAAGTCGGAATTTCTACTGAAATTGGTACACAGCCAATCAAAGGTAGTCCACAAGAAAAAGCGGGAAATTTAGCCGTCTTTGCTTACCAAGAACGTCAAGCCGCTTAAATTTAATTCACTAATCCGAACCTAGAAAATATAATATTTTTATAACAGCGCCGCAGTTCATGCTCTTTTGAGCCAATGTACTGTGAAAAATCTGGGTTAGTTTGGTGGTTATTGGGTATTTCCTGGTTTCAACAACCATCCCGGCTTGGGGTGGGTTGAAAGTTGCCAGTGCACGATAGCAAAAAAACCAATAAAAAGTTTCAACAATCATTCCGGCTTGGGGTGGGTTGGAAAGTTTTCTCCACTTGTGTTTATTGTTTTGCTAATTGCTATTTTTGTTAAGGTTTCATAGATATATTTTTAAATAGGAGGGTTGAAAGGCGCACTTCGTTCGGGAGTCTTATGATCTTTGGAATTATATTTAGAAACGTAGTGAAGTCAACTCCAATTAATCAAAATAACGACACTAATTTGCGAAAACTTAGCATAATTAAATTGCCTATAAAAAACAGAAAGATCGACATTAGTGTGCGAACAACGACACTAATTTGCGAATCGCGACATATAATCTGCGAATGTACACTAGAAGTACAAATCGGGATGACTGGATTCGAACCAGCGGCCCCTTCGTCCCGAACGAAGTGCGCTACCAAGCTGCGCCACATCCCGCCATAAAAATGGCATTGTAAATTCAGAATATCACAATCTGTGCCAAATTACAGAATTACATCTATGAGTCTATCCCCACTAAATACAAAGAATATGCCGATCTGCTTTTCAATAAGGAGGTCGAGGTATACTTTTTTGGTAACACAGCATAACCCATAGCGAAAGCGACAACCAAAGAACTTGGTGCATCAAAACCTAAATGAACCCCCATAATATAGGGCGAGTGGCTATAATCATTGGTGCAGTGAGGATTATAGCCTTGAATATTCCAGCGACATTAACTTGTTAAGACGGCATTTAATTTGTTAACCGACAGAAATATTCTCTATCTGCTTACTCTAGAAGGTTCAACCCACTCATCCCAAGAACTATCGTAGCCATCATAAGTAATTTTATAAAGATTGTTACTAACTTCTAAAACCTGCCCTTGATACCATTTCCCCTTCCACAAAATTCTCACTGAATCTCCAGCTTGAAATGATGCCCGGAAGCGTGCATTGCCAACCCATTCATTCCAGGAACTATCATAACCATCGTATGTAATGTAGCACTTCTCATCATTAACCTTAAGTACCGTTGCTGGATACCATGCTTGCTTCCAAAGAACCTCAGCTTTTTGTCCCACAGAACAGGGTGAGGCAGCTAAAGCACCAGGAATCAGTGTTCCTACCCAAGTTGCCATGAAAATAGCACCAAACAATACTTTGTTTTTCATGATTATTTCTATCCTCAAACTGGAAAACGGAATTTTGATAATGATTTATGAAAATCTAATTCAAAATTTCCAACTAACTGTTACTATTGTTATGGAGTTAGATTAGCGATCGCCTCAGCAAAAATTATGAACTTTTGCCGCTAGTTGTGAAGATATCGCATTTGAAATTAACAGCGTTTATAAATTTCAATTATTTGAAAGCCCAAGATACTCGACTTATTGGATAAGTCGAGTATCTCATTGTTAGTGTTCATACTGAAGCGGAATTTTACAGTTTATTGATATTTTTTAAATTACGGGTTCTAAATATAATTTCATAAAGTCCTAGCAAACCCGATGCTACTAGCAAAGGTAAGAAATAATAGACTCCCCGATAAGCTAGCATTGCTCCCAAAATTGCCGCAGCCGAAACTTTGGATGAGAGAATCAGCAAAATTATAGTTTCAAATACTCCCAAACCACCAGGGACATTACTAATAACTCCTGCAAACATCGCTAGTAAGTAGATACCCAAAAAGTCAAGATAGGACAGAGATATATTACTGGGAAGCACAGCATAAAGAACTGCTGCGGCTAAAATCCAATCAAGACTAGAAATTGCTATCTGGATCAGGGATATCTTAAAATCAGGAAATCGAAATTCTTGTCCCCGAATTATTAACGGTTGTTTAACAAAAATACTTCCTACCAAATAACCAGCGACCAATAGCAGAAAAATTACGCCGATGGGACGCACACTGACAAAAGGTAAATGTAGTTGAGTAGGAATTTTCAGGGGATTGATGAGAAATAAGCAACCAGCAACGGCAAACATCCCCAGCCAAAAAGTAAAATTGGCGAAAGCAATTACTTGAGCGATCGCAACTGCTGACACTCCCCAACTGGAGTAAAATCGATAACGGATAGCACTACCAGTCAGCAAAGCAAAACCGATGGTATTACTAAATGCAGAGCTAATAAAGCTGGTTAAAGCAATCTTGTTCCAACTTAGGGAACGATTAATGTAACTAAAACCCAAAATATCGTACCCAATCATCACTAGATAGCCCAAGACTGTCAGCCAAATTGCCCAGCTTAAGCGGCTTTTAGGAATAGCAGCTAGAGAGTTGAGGATGTCACGATAATTATACTCGTGCAGTTCGCTAGCGATCGCCCACAAAGAAAGCACCAGCAACGACAAGCCAAACAGTGTGCTGAAATTGATTTGCAGTTTTTTAAGCATCGTAAACAAACTTATTCTAACTCTTGACTTTTAACTTACAACAAGTCGCAAAGTTTCCATCCTGTTGACACAACATTGACAAATTACTTGCGTAAACTTGATGGTTGCCAGCACAGACTGTCCAGTGCCCTTCAAAAATGAACTACAAACAATCAAAAAATCTCTTGCTAGTTTCACTATTAACCCTAGTTGGCTGTAATTTCTCTCCAACTGTTGTAGCAAAACCACCTCAACAGCAGGATTTACAAACAACGCCTTCCGCGATTCCAACCCAGTCTAGTACTGGTAACTTAGCTACTCACTTAACCTACAAAATTGCAACCTACAATAGTCAATTAATGGGTGCAAGTCGCACTTACGGCGTTTCTTTACCCCCTGGCTATGAGCAAAATCCAAAACAAAGATATCCTGTAATTTTTCTCCTCCACGGTGGACATGGTAATCCCACTGATTGGTTTATTCAAGGCAAGGGACAAGCTCTTAAGACTGTGGAACAACTTTATACTACAGGTAAGTTGCCACCCAGCATCATTATCACACCAGATGGCAACGACAAACGCGGTTCTAGTCCCTATTGGGACCCTCAATATATTGATGGCCCTAACGGTAAAGTCTCCACAGCCGTGGGCGATGAGTTGGTAAAAGTTGTGCAAAGCCGTTATCGTACACTAACTAATCCAGATTTTTGGGCAATAGGTGGTTTATCTTCTGGTGGTTGGGGTGCAATGAATGTGGGATTACACAACGTGAATCATTTCTCAATTTTATTTAGTCATAGTGGTTATTTTCACGATAAAAGCGGGCCGATAAATAGCCCAATAACTTATATTAAAAGCATTCCCACACCAGCTAAAAAAAGGTTGCGAATCTACCTAGATTCTGGGACATCAGATATTGAAGAAATCGACGCGGCCAAAAACTTTTCTAAAGTATTAAATAACTTAAAAATTTCTAATTCGTTTCGTCAGTTTCCTGGCAGTCATACTTGGCAATACTGGCGAGAACATTTAGCTGATTCTTTGACATTTGTGGGCGAACAATTTAAATCGGCTGAAATAGCAAATGCACGTAAGGCTACTAATTTAGGTATTAACGATCGCAAAAATATTCAAAACAATTAGCAATTACCAATTGAAATAATTCTATTTTGCAAAACCGTTGAGATTTAAACATCAATGTGGAAAACTCTGCTGCCATTTCTCATCAGATTAACTATAGTGAGTTCTAAGGGAGGTGATTTTTTGGAATGCTAAATAAATATGAAGATTTCTAAATTTTTAATTAGTTTGGTAGGAGCGATCGCACTCCTCACTTCTGCTGGTTATTATTATGTATTTATCTTGGGTGCGCCACAACTAGACCCACCCAAAGAAGAGGCAGATACTGGGCTCAAGTTTCAATTAGCAACCTTCAACTCCCAAGCGATGGGTGCAGTCCGCAACTACGGCGTGATTTTGCCCCCTGGCTATAAGAAAAATCTGCAAAAGCGCTACCCTGTAATATTTTTGCTCCACGGTGGTCATGATGATGCCCGTGCCTATGCTGACAAGTATGCAGTCTTAGACGTACTGCATGAACTTTATAAAAGTGGAAAATTACCGCCATCAATTGTGATTACACCTGATGGTAACGATAATCGCGGTTCTAGTCCTTTATACGATCCCGATTACTTTGATGGGCCGAATGGCAAAATGGGGACTTTGATTGGCTCAGAATTAGTGCAGGTTGTCAAGTCGCGCTACCGCACTTTAGAACAACCCCAGTTTTGGGCGTTGGGAGGTCTGTCTTCTGGGGGATGGGGGGCACTAAATATCGGGTTACGCTATCTGAACAACTTTCATATTCTGTTTAGCCATAGCGGTTATTTTACCGATAATAGCGGTTCACAAAATAGTCCTCAACAAATTGTGCAACAGCTATCAGCTGAAGATAGAAAGCAATTACGTGTTTACCTGGATGCAGGTCTGAACGATACTAATTTGCTAGCTTCTACCAAAGCTTTCAACGAAACCTTAAACAAATTAGGCATTGCTCACGTATTTTATGCCTTTCCAGGCGGTCATGGTTTGTCAGGTGCAGATATAGGCTGGAACTACTTCCACAAGCACCTTAAAGATTCGCTCTCGTATGTAGGAGAACAATTTAAAAAAGTTAAGAGTTAAGAATTAGGAGTTAGGAGTTAGAATTTTAAAAATCAGGTTCTACCGCTTCCCTTGTGCTAATACTAATTAGCTGTGAGGTTGCATAGAACCAGTTGCCTAAGCCGCAAGTCTTACCAAGACTGACTTTTATGCAGTTTCCCAAAGAATTGGTACAAGGCATTAAAATTAACGTGTTATGGAGAAAATTCAAAACATTAAAACTTAATCCGTATAGGTAATACAGCCTGTAAAATTGGTTTGTTTATTATTTTAGTCTCTAAAAACAGTGGTAGAACAAAAACTTCCTAAGAGGATGTTTGAAAAATTCTATTGTAGGTATCAAAATGTTCTAGATCCCCCTAAATCCACGCCACTTGCTTCACTTGGGAAGACCCCAAGACCGCAGTGGCTCCCCTTAAAAAGGGGGACTTTTATACATCCTCTAACTTCTAATTAATACTTTTAGACTAATGACCAATAATTTAAAAACTCAGATTGGACTTTGGAGTGCAGCTTTCCTTACAGGTTTAGTCGGAGTAGTGAATTTATTATCAGCAGTGACACCTAACCTATATGGGCGAAATCACTGGCTGAAAGAATTTTTTCCGTTTGATATTCGTGCTAGTGGTCATGTATTTGCAGCGTTAACTGGGTTTGTTTTACTCACACTTGCTACTAACTTATTACGCCGAAAAAGAATAGCCTGGTTACTGACTATTGGTTTACTAGTAATTTCCATTTTCAGCCACTTGCTTAAGGGACTGGATTATGAAGAAAGTCTCCTCTCTGGAATTTTACTGGTGCAGTTAATCTTGATGCGCCATTTTTTCACGGCGCAATCAGACCGTCCTTCCATTGCACGGGGAGTTCGAGTGCTTATCGGTGCCTTACTGTTTACTCTGGCATACGGAACTATTGGATTTTACTTACTAGACGGCAAATTTTCTGAAAATTTTAATTGGCGTGAAGCTGTACTTCAGACTTTAGCGATGTTCTTCACTGAGGATAATTGGGGACTGCAACCCAAGAGCAAATTTGGAGAATTTTTTGCTAATTCTATTTATATTATTGCCGGAGTTACTATTACATACGCAATGGTAATGCTGTTGCAACCTGTGTTTTGGCGTAATTTAGCAACGTCAAATGAGCGAAAAAGAGCAAAAGAAATTGTCGAACAATATGGACATTCTTCTTTAGCAGCGATCGCACTTTTAAATGATAAAAGTTATTATTTCAGTCCTACTGGTAATAGTGTAATTGCCTATGTTCCCAAAGGTAGGGGTGCGATCGCATTAGGAGATCCCATAGGCCCCATTGAAGACCGCAAAGAGACAATTGTTGCTTTCCAGCAGTTTTGCCAACGCAACGACTGGTATCCAGGCTTTTACCAAACTTTGCCCGATGATGTTGAGCTTTACAAGTCATTGGGGTTTAAGGTACTCAAAATTGGAGAAGAAGCGATCGTTGACCTGAAAAGTTTTACATTACAAGGTAAAGCCGGTAAAAACTTTAGACCATCAATCAGTCGTTTGACTAAGCTAGGATACCAAATCGAATTTTACCAACCACCCATCGCCAATGATTTATTGCACCTGCTCAAATCTGTAAGTGATGAATGGCTGAAAATGGTACAAGGTTCGGAAAAACACTTTTCTTTGGGTTGGTTTGACGAAGCTTACCTGCGAGAGTGCGAGATTGCTGTGGTGCATAATCCTGAAGGTAACATCAGCGCCTTTGCCAACGTTCTCCAAGAATACCAACTCAACGAAGCCACTATTGACATGATGCGACATCGCGCATCCATCGAAAATGGCACAATGGACTTTTTATTTGTTTCCCTGCTTCAACATTTTAAAGAGTCTGGTTACGACAGCTTTAATTTCGGTCTTTCTGCCCTTGCAGGAGTTGGAGACAACCCAGAATCACGCCGCTTAGAGAGAGTATTGCACTATCTTTACGGGCACTTGAATCGCTTCTACAATTTCAAGGGACTGCACGCCTACAGAGAGAAGTTTCGTCCCCGTTGGGAACCACGTTATTTAGTTTATCCCAGTTTAACCACCTTACCAGATGTAGTTGTAGCATTGATTCGCGCAGATTCAGGCGATCGCCTTTTTGATTATTTCAAACCTGGCGCATAAATAACGAGTTTATCCAAAGTCACTCAGAGGCGCAAAAGTTAAAAAGAGTCAGCAGTATGGCATAAATCCGCGATCGCAGCATAACACCTCATTGCAGAGCGATATCTACGATGGACTATGCCTACACAACTGAATTTTATATAGTATAATTGTACTATAGAGATGTGTAACGCTAAGTTTGGCAGACAATGCCCATAGTTTGCTTATCTTCAACAAGGAGATTTTTCCCCTTGTTCAGCATATAGGCATTAATTTATTCTGTGTTTGTCCTTTAAGTTTTTCCGTTGGCAGAACTTATTCTCAACTGTGGCTTTAACAGATTATTTACCTTTAGATGGAAGGTGACAATATGACAAATAATCAAATTTGTCTGCTAGAACTCATCAAAATTTTTGCAGAATATCGTAACAATATTATCGTCAATATTAAGCATCTGCAAGAACATTATCAAAGAACAGGCATCAAACGGGTTAGAGGTGTGAGAAACGAAAGTGGAGAACTGCTTCAACCTTGGCTGCAAACAGAATATATAGATAATGCTGAGTATGTTGGTATGGGCGAGTTTCAGTTTAACCGCAATACTGCTACTATCAATATGCTTATCAAACGGAAAGTCAGACTTGCCAAATCTGAAGATCAAACCCCCACTCTTGAAGTAGCAGGTTTGCTGGTAAATAACCTCAATAGTTTTAATAACTACACAATTGTAAGTGATGGCAAAATCAATATAAAGTCCTTGCAAGTAAAAATTAGTAGTAAAAAAGCTTTTGATTTGCTCAAAGAAAAAGGTGTTTTAGATGCAGAAAAATTTGACTTCCATACTGAATATTCTATCCATCTAGATAACTTACCGCTTGTCGCTTCTGATAGTCGTTACAGTAGTATTGATGGACTATTCAATCAACTGGCAGAAATTAAAGTGCTTACTAGTATTATTTCTGCTCACTTGAAAAAGGAGTCAGATGTATTTATAGCACCACAGTTAGATGAGTTTCAAAAGCACTATTTATCCAAGAATGCTTATATCAGCTTTCCGACAACTAACGAATATATAGACATTCAGGAAGCTCTGTTAAATGGTACTCTTGACTCAAGATTGAGCTATAAGATTGACATTGGCAGTCAAAATATTCTAAACCTAAGTAAGTTACATTCTGCCAACAAGTTTCTGAATAAAATGTATCGTCTTTATGACAAGGAAACTGGAGAGATTATCATTAAGCCAAGTTTTGAGATGGCATTTAATGAGAATCTCGCTGTTAGACACAGGTTACTTTCATCACGTACCAAGATTACGAAAGTTGACGAGTTTATGAAATCAATTTTTGATGATTTTCTTGGGCTTGAGCAAAATGGTATTGTTTTAGGTATTCTCAATAAAGTTGGTGCTGATAGTTTGGCGCAGTTATTTCAGGATAAACAAACTGGTAGGCAAATCAGTAAAGAGGAAACGATCGCAGCTTTGACGACAGCGAATAACAAGCTAGAGAAATATGTAGAAAATATCTACCAAGATAAAATTTCTCCTTTGGTATTTTACATTGGTTGTACTGGACTATTACCAGAGCAAATAGAAGCAAAACCTATGACTGCTGAAGAAGCTGCTGCTAAATACCCAAATTTGCAATTTTCTAAAAACGAGCAAGATGGCAGTTTTTTTGCAGTTGGTGATAGTATAATCAGCATCTATGCCAAAACTGAATATTACAGTAAAAATATGCCCATCCTAAATATTTCATAAATAACAAGAACCCCGATGTACTAAAAAATCGGGGTTTTGTCGGTTTAAATTATCCAAAAAAATAAAATTACTATAGGAATCCGGTTTGATTTCTGAAAATATCCGTAGGATGTGTTAGCGATAGCGTAACGCATCAAACCCTTGAGAATAGTGCGTTACGAACTCCGTTCTAACACAACGCCAGTTGCTACAACGGAGGGAACCTCCGCAACGCACTGGCTCCTCTACAATACCTAATTTCGTTCAAAAATCAAATAGTAATCCTATATATGAATAAGTAATCTATTTTTACTTAAGAAGCTGCTGATTATCCCCCAAGTACCGACTGGATAACTAAATCAGTCATATCACTAAGTCCCGCCCCAAATTCTGGAATTATAAATAGAAGCATCATTGCAAAAATTCCGAATTGAGTATATTGCAGTGGCTTTAGCTGAGGAAAAATTTCACTGAAAACATGAAATCCATCTAGTGGTGGAATTGGCAGCAGATTAAACAGAAATAAGGTCAAATTTATCCGAGCCGCTAAGTAAATAAATTCCTCACTGAAAAGCCCTGTAAGACTCTGATTAGAGATAAATTTCAACACTAAAATAAATAGAATGCCTAAAGCCAGATTTGATAATGGCCCAGCTGCGGATACCAAAATATTACCTAGCTTGGGAGAGCGAAAATTAGAGGGGTTTATGGGCATTTGTCCCCAAGCTATACCCATGAGACACAGAAAAATAATCGATTCTTTGCCCATGTGAACTAGAGGATTAAGCGTAAGATGACCAGTTTTTTGTGGAGTATTATCTCCTTGGCTCATAGCAGCCCAGCCGTGAGCAAGTTCATGCAAAGTGATGGAAAATATGACAATTAAAACGATTCTGAAAAAAAGAATCGGCTCTGTGATCAGTGTTTTGATAAACATACTTTACTAAATTTTGGTAATGCCCTATTTGTCCAACAACAAGCTCTTGATATAAATGTTATTAGAATATTTAGTTAATCTGCTACTGTGATTTCTGGTATATTTTAGAAATCACAGTTTACTGCTTTTATTAATCTCAGTTAATTTGATAGCTTAAAAAAATATTTCATAACACTTGAAGGATTTTAAAACCTGGTGGCAACTACGTATCTATTGTATTTTTTAGTATATAAAGATTATATATTTAGGACTGAAATGAATATATTAGTATAATAAAATACATAACTAGCAGCCATAATTACAGATAGATCGGCTTTATTTGTGTCTAACTGCATCTATAGTTTTATGTGTCTCTGCCTAAAAACAGAGCTGCTATTATCTTGTTATTTTGTTACATCACCTTGCAAGGTTAATTTTATTACCTGAAATAGCAATAGATTTACTAATAATCTTTAAGAAAATTGTGCATAAATGAACTTCAATGAGACAATCTGACCTAATCTTCTCAACCTAAAGGAAGACATGAACGATCGCACAAAGGCTCTCCAGGCTCTCGCGGCTGAACGTTGGCGCGTATCCCTGATTCTCAGTGGAGCCATGATGTTTATTTACTTTGGCTTTATCTTGCTAATCGCATTCAATAAGCCCCTATTGGGGTCATTAGTAGTTCCTGGTCTCAGCTTGGGAATTTTACTAGGGGCATTAGTAATTGTCTCAGCATGGGTATTAATTTTTATCTACGTGCATTGGGCAAATAGCAGTTATGACGACCAAATCGCTAGGCTGACACGTAAGTAAATTAGCTGTTAGCAATTTCTACTTCCAAATCCAAAATACTAAACCAAAAAAGCATGAATAGTGTGTGGTTGGATCTGCCACTAGCGGCGGATATTACCAGTCTTGGTAAGTTTAACCCGTTAGCGATCGCCTTCTTTCTTCTGTTTGTTGTCAGTTCTCTAGGTATTACCTTTTGGGCGGCAAAGCTGACCAAAAATACTGCCCACTTCTATACAGCTGGCGGTAATATCAGTGGTTTCCAAAATGGGCTAGCCCTAGCGGGAGACTTTATGAGTGCAGCTAGCTTTTTAGGTATCACTGGGCTGGTGGCACTCAACGGCTTTGACGGCTTAATTTATTCTATTGGCTTCTTGGTGGGCTGGCCGATTGTGATGTTTTTGATTGCGGAACCATTACGTAACTTAGGCAAATACACCTTTGCCGATGTAGTGGCTTATCGTTTACAACAAAAACCAGTTCGCATCGCATCTGCCATTGGAACGCTGGCAGTGATTAGCTTTTACTTAATTGCCCAAATGGTAGGGGCTGGGGAGCTAATTAAACTGCTGTTTGGCTTTGATTATGAATTAGCTGTGGTCATCGTCGGTTGTGTGATGATGGCCTACGTGATTTTTGGCGGCATGATTGCCACCACTTGGGTACAAATTATTAAAGCAGTTTTGTTGCTCGGCGGAACAATCTTGCTAGCTATCTTGGTATTGGCACGATTTGGTTTTAACCCACTCGCTCTTTTCGCCGCAGCCGCAGACAAGTATCCGGGTGTATTAGCTCCAGGCAAACAGGTTTCTGACCCGTTTGATGCCATCTCCTTGGGGATGTCGTTGATGTTCGGTACTGCCGGATTACCCCACATCTTGATGCGTTTCTACACAGTACCAGACGCTAAAGCCGCACGCGTCTCTGTTACTTATGCTACAGCTATTATTGGCGTTTTTTATCTCCTTACCTTCATCCTGGGCTTTGGAGCGATGGCGCTAGTAGGGCAAGATGCCATCAAGCAAATCGGGACTGGTGGTAACATGGCTGCACCGATGTTGGCAGAATTTCTCGGTGGTGATGCTTTCTTAGGCTTTATTTCTGCTGTTTCCTTTGCGACAATTTTGGCAGTTGTAGCGGGGTTAACCCTCTCAGGAGCGGCTGCACTTTCTCATGATTTGTGGGTGAACGTGGTGCGTTCTGGCCATGCTGACGAGTCAGAACAACTGAAGGTAGCTCGCGGCGCGACAATGGCTTTGGGATTACTGGCGATATTTCTGGGTATCTTGTTTAAAGGACAAAACGTCGCTTATATGGTAGGTTTAGCATTTGCGATCGCCGCTAGTGCCAACTTCCCAGCATTGCTGCTATCAATGCTTTGGCGACGCTTCACTACTAGCGGGGCGGTTGCGAGTATGTTAGTCGGTACTTTCTCCTCGTTACTGCTGATTTATTTATCACCGACTATTCAGGTGACAATTCTCAAGCACGCTTCTGCACCTTTCCCACTGAAAAATCCGGGATTAGTTACTATTCCCCTAGCGTTTATTGTGGCGATTGTCGTTTCATTATTGACTACTGAACAGCAAGCACAGGAAAAATTTGCGGAAGTTGAAGATCGCATTCACATTGGTTCTGAGATGTGATTTTATCATTTGTCATTGCCCTACTGCCCTGCTTGCCTACTCTGTCCAAGCTCTTTGATGTTTTTCATCACTTGTTCATATAAGTCGTTGCTACCTTGACTTTGAAAAATGCTTGCTGCTTGTTGTAAGTCCTTGAGTGCGCCCTGTTTGTCTCCATTGGTGGCGCGGGCGTTTCCTCGGTTATTGTAGGCGGGGGCAAAGTTAGGGTTGAGGCGAATGGCTTGATTGTAATCTGCGATCGCACCCTTTGGATCTCCATTGGCAGCACGAGCATTTCCTCGGTTATTATAAGCGATCGCATATTTGGGGTTGAGGAGAATTGCTTGATCGAGATCGTCTATTGCCCCTTTTTTGTCTCCATTGGCGGCGCGGGCATTTCCTCGGTTGTTGTAGGCTTCGGCATAGTTGGGATTAAGGCGAATCGCTTCACTATAATCTTTCACTGCTTCTCTGTTACCTTCTAGTGAGGCGCGGGCATTGCCCAGGTTATTGTAAGCTTCAGCGTCGTTAGGGTTGATGCGGAGGGCTTGATTGTAATCTGCGATCGCTTTTTCCTTGTCTCCCAAATCAAAGTAGGCTAATCCCCGGCCGTTGTAGGCAGCGCCATATTGAGAGTTTTGACTAATTGCCTTACTATAGGAAGCGATCGCAGCTTGTAAATCGCCGTTTAAATGCTGATTTTTTCCCTGAAGATAGAATTCTCCACCTCTGGAAGCTGTAGCTGAACGACGGCTAGGTGTACTAACTCCTATTTCTGTCACCAAAACATTGTCATTCTTGCTACAAGAAACACTGCTAATTGCTGTCAATGTAGTAAAAATAGCTATGGTAAATACTTGATTTACCTTTGTTCGCTTTTGTCTAAATAAACGCCGTCTCATAATTTAATATAAACTGCCATAACACCTGAACACAGCTAGTACCAAAATCTAGGTTTTAATTCTTTAACTGAATAGTCATTCTAACTTTTGATAGACGTTTAAAGTCAATTAACAAATTTACCTGATATTCAATATATTTCTTTCATAGTTATATTAAATAAAAAATCTGAATTATAAAGTATAAAAATTGTCAATCCTACTTTTGCTTATTGTCATCTCTCTACTTCTTGACAATAGATTTCTGAACAGAAAACTACTGTTAATCATGTTTCTTAGGATACTTTTTGAAAAAATATATTTGAAATGTTAAGATTTGTTTGAAATAATCACTCCCTAAATTCTGACATTTGTAGCCTTATAGACAATTTACTCATTTACTCATCTTCTGTTTCACTCTCTTGAGTTTTAGAAGTTAGCCGCCAAGAGGTAGTTTTTTCAATATCTACAGATAGTTGTTCCAGATTTGTCCCTAAATCTTTTTTGAGTTTCTGAGTTAGTGTGACAGGGAAATCTAAATCAATCTCTTGGGTTTGTACCAGCTTGAATAATTCTGTAAAACTAGCTTTGATTGTAGTGCGCTCGGAACTTGTCAGCTTATGATAAGAAGTTTCAGATATATTCTGAGCTTGCATGGCTTTTTTCATCCGTTCTTGCAAATGCTCAAATTCTGAATTCAACAATTTGTATTGTTGCTCAAGTTGTGAGTATCTAGTACTTAGTAATATTAAATCTTCTGTAGTGGGTTCGGGGCTGGCTTGGGCTTGTAAACCTAACAAATTTAAGTGGATTTGAGCAAGATAAATACAGTCTAAGTAAGCATACTCTATCTGTTCTTCAGTCAGGGGGCGTTTTGCCCAATCGCTTGTTTGTTCTTGTTTATCGATATTGTTAAAGCTGCAAAGTGCCGTAGCTATGGTTTTGAGTTGGTAATTAGGTAATGGCAAAAGATAGTAGGGAATTTTTTTTGCCATTTCCAAAGTGCAAGTAATATTTTTAGCTTTCTTATTACCGAGAAGTTTTAGATCGTAACTAGCGTTGTGAAAAACTTTTTCAATTGCAGAATTTATCATAATTTTTTCAATAAATTCAGCTATAATATTAGGCTTATCTAACACATCTAAAAGGTAGACGCGATCGCCACTCATATCTTGAGGATTATCTAACACCTGAATCAGCGACAGTCGGGGATTACGACTTTTATAGTCAGCTACTTCTGTATCTATCCATAGTATTCTTGCATTGGTATATTCAGCGACAATAGCACTAATTTCGCTGGCAGAAGTGAGGTAGGGCATTAGCTGATATTTCCTGGATATTTAGGGCATTGTAAGCAAGCCATAGTTTTATAAAGTAGCATTTAGTTGGTAATTTTGCTGGCACAATATTGCAAAAACACCGAAATTTTGAGTTGTGTAGGCGTAGATATCGCCAAACTTGCCTCAAATCTGATAACATCAAGTCACCACTGTAAGGCTGCATAGTCTACCCTCAAAAAAGCTCCTTAGCATCTACGCTAAGTTGACAGAGAGCGACAGACTCTATGCAGAGCTATGCTGGTTAGCAGCCGTTAGGAAAATTGAATTGGCGCTTTTCAAAAATGGCTGCAAAATCTTAGCCTTAAGAAATCGTCCAAGTTTCAGTTTTCAGTAACCTGAGTAATTGCTTGGGCACTTTTGCTACTTCACTCACATTTAATTGCTTTTTAACATCTGCTCCTCACTATCACACACACCTCAATTAATCGCTTCAAATACTCAATTCGGAGATAGATAATGAAAAAGCTAATTCTATTACTAGTTAGTAGCATTTTGGTAGTTGGTTCTTTTGGCTGCCAAGAGGCTCCTAAAACTGGTTCGGAAACTCCTAGCACTACTAATGAAGCTGCTCAAGTACCAGCAAAACCAGCTTCTGCGACAAATGAAACTGCTAAAGTTCCAGCAACAGAAGCGACTCCTTTAGCAGCTACCACAGATACTAAAGTTAAAACTGGTTCGGAAAAAACGGCCGCAACAAAAGTTAAGAGCGACTTAAAAACTGAAGTTAGCGCAAAGTTGAACAAAGGTTTACCAGGCAATAAATTACAAGTTGAAAATAAAGAGGGTGAAATTATCCTTAAAGGCACAGCAAGTTCTGCTGAAGAACTCAAGAAAGCTGAAACTTTGGCTAAGGAAGTTCAAGGTGTGAAGACGGTGAAGGTGGAAGCAAAAGTTGGAACTGCGAAAAAGCAATAAAAGAATAACTGAAGCTTTCAGTTAGTATCGGTATAAAAGCCAAACAGAGACTTACATCTGTGTAAGTCTCTGTTTTTTACTTGCTTGCTTAAATAAAATGTAAGCAGTAGTTAGTTGATGCCACTTGAATGACTTTCTAAACCTATAGTTAATAGTTAAAGTCTTATAAAAAAGACTGAAACCATTTTTCCGTCCACTTGAGTAAACTTTAGTTTAGCTATGGCTTATTTTTAGAAATACCTGAAAATCTCCAAGATGTAATTAGAGCGAACTTTGATTAGTCTAAAGCTTTTTCATGCAGTGCTTACCGCCAGATTATCTACCAAGCAGTCTAAGTCTAATCCTGCCAAATCTTTTTCAGTTATGGTGATATATGGAGTTATAATTCTACATTCTCATCTTTCAACTTCCATTATTATTTGAACCTCGATAAATTCGCTCCATCTGCTCTGGAGAAAGGCGTTTCATTGGAAACCACTCAAATGGAGAAACAGACACTTTTTCATAAGGTTGATCGTCATCCTGCGGGGTTTGAGGATAATTCACTGCTGCATTAGTATTTGGAAGCTGACCCCTGTAGGACTCATTTATTTCTGATTCTGGAAGCTGAGTTTGGGGCAAAACATAAGCGTGTTTCTGGGGATCGTATGCGAAAACTTCTCCTGTTTCAATGTGATAAATCCAAGCATAAATGCTGAGTTCTCCCTGATAAAGCTTAGAGTGAATCACTGGATATGTTCGCAAGTTCTCAATTTGAGTCAGAACATTTTCGGCAATCATAATTTCTAGCAATTCTTCGCCGTCGTAGTGACTGTAGTGATCCATAACTAGCCTTCGAGTTGCCTCTGCATATTTAAGCCAATCATGTACGAGCGGCATTTCATCGCTGAGATTGTGTAACTTCATTAATCCTTTCATTGCACCGCAATGAGAGTGACCACAAATAATAATTTGGCGAATATCTAAAGCTTGAACAGCATATTCAATTGTCGCACCTTCACCGCCATTACTTGCCCCATACGGTGGAATGATGTTACCTGCATTGCGAATGACAAATAATTCACCAACTTGGGCTTGTGTAATTAGATTTGGATCGAGACGCGAATCAGAACAGGTAATAAATAATACTCTGGGCTTTTGAGCCTGTGAAAGCTGCTCAAACAATTGTTGATGTGTCGAAAAATAGCTAGATTTAAATTCGCGCAGACCTTTAATTAATCTCTTCATTACTAAGTTCTAGAAAATTTTGGGGGTTCAGAAACAAATCACATACATCAGATTGAGGTAGTAAAGAGGGGCTTTCTTTCTACGTTTTTCCAATTGTAAAGATTACTATATTATAAATTCATTTAGTGCTTTTAATACCCTCTACCATTGGGGTGAGTTGCTTTTTTCACTTCCTCCCCCCTATTACTTAGCAACTCACATTACTGTGTGAGAATGCCTCGATCCTATTTCCAATTTTTGAATTACAAGTAATTAGTCGGACATGATATTATCTGCTCTGGGAAAATTTGATGTTCAGTTTGCGGCATCAAATTTTCGCTGTAGACTTAGCGATCGCCTGCGTTCAGCCTTTCGGATGAAGCTTGGAGTCTCACCGCAACACATCTACCTACAATAATCCCCAATTCTCCCCCCTACCCTCTTGCGAATTTTTAATTATTTGCTCAAGCGTTAAGTCCGGCATTGCACCCATATTGTTTTCCCTGTTGAGGTGGAAAAGTCATTGACAACTTGCCCACCAAGTGTCAAGAGTACACCACACAGTAATATTTCATTACACGACCTCAGCACGTCTTGCCATTGCAAGAGCTTTAGACATATAAGATAGATGTAGATTCTTGCTCGGAAAGTTGAGCATTAGTTGAGCATCGTCAATGAGTAGTAATTTATACCAACTATTCATGTTCAAGCGCTGAAAGTAGGCTAGTTGAGCATTTTTAAGGGAGTAAAGGCTAGAAGTATTGCTATTGTGTGATTAGCTGCATGGTTCATATCAAGCGCGTGGAACTTACCAACTTCAAATCCTTCGGTGGCACTACCTCAGTCCCTTTGCTGCCGGGGTGTACTGTCATATCTGGGCCAAATGGTTCGGGTAAATCTAATATCTTAGATGCACTGCTATTTTGCCTCGGACTCTCCAGTTCTAAGGGAATGCGAGCCGATCGCTTGCCAGATTTGGTAAATAACACCCAAACGTCCAAAGGACGGGCTTCTATTGAAGCTAGCGTCACTGTAACGTTTGATTTGTCAGATGAAATCTCACACAAAGACACAAAGAGGCAAAGGGGGGAGGCAGGGGAGGCAGGGGAGGCAG
>NZ_NOLI01000129.1:0-22099 GCF_002245975.1 Nostoc sp. 'Peltigera membranacea cyanobiont' 213
CTTAAAATGATTATCATTATTGTTTAAAATTGGATTCTTGGTTTTTGTTGATTAATTTATTCTTTGGAAGTCCCTTAAACACGCAGCACAAGAAGGATGGGGTAAGCGTCATGTCAATACCAAGTCTAACTTAGACTCGACCCAAAGCACTCCAACTCCTAAACCTTCATCAAATTCAACTGTGCAAATTAGCTTGTTCTGAATTTAAAAAAAATCCTCAGTCTATTCAAATTTTCATCTGAGGATTTTTCTGTTAAATGGAAGCGATCGCTTCTTTAATTATGAACATAAATTTTCAAGTTAGTCATCATGAATACTCAACAAATTCAAGAAGTTTTAACTCATCTCATCATTGGAATTACAGCCTTATATACCATTGTAATGGTCGTTGATTTCGTTGTGGAAATAGTCAATCTCTGGCAGAAATTTATACTCAACATCGAATACCACATTAACCACACAATATCTGAGCAATCACACCTTGAATCTAGTGATATTAAGAAATCTCTCAAGTTGGAAAATAAAAATAAATCAACTAACCGAATTACATCAAAACCAGAACCTCAACCAAACAACTTTGTTAGCATTGATGTAGACAAAATTGATTTACGGACAGCCAGAAAAATTGCCACTGCCATAAAAAAAGCTTCAAAATCCAATCCTGACTTAATTATCAAACAAAAAGTCAACAATAAATGTGTTCCTTTAGCCTGGTTGCAAGCACAGATTAAGCATCGTTTAGAACTGGCACCAGAAATTGTCACACCCATTATTAGAGAATTGGCTCCTACTGCTTTTACATCTGTTCGAGAGAATATTCAGCATTCTAACATTGCAAAAACAGGTAAACGTAAAGTCAGTTAATCATATAAAGAGAGGAATATCGATATGGCGGTTATCGCTCGGATGAGAAGACAAAAGTACTTGCTGTACAATCTTTCCAGCAAAGTTTTTGTATCTCCCTCAACTGCACACCGCTATAGTATTACCTCTCTTTAATAGGTTTTCAAATCTTTGTATAAAACTAAATATTTTGAAGTTTGTACATATACAAGCTATCGCTTCTAGGTGATAAATTCAAATTAAATTCATTATGAATACAAGCTTAATAAATACAAATAATCCCAGTATTTATACTCCAGAATATACTATCGTTTCCAATGTTTCAACTCTTAATTATGCTCTCCAACCTCTGTTTCAGGCAGAAGTTTTAGCCATAGATTGTGAAACAACAGGACTTGACCCTCTAACTGATTCTATTAGACTGATTCAAATAGCTGCACCAAACCATCCAGTAGTGCTGATTGATTTACCAGCTATTCCCAAAAGCGATCGCCAACTGCTCAAAAAACTGCTTTGTAACTCTGCTGTCAAAATTGCACATAATGCCAAGTTCGACTGGCAATTTCTCACACTCGCAGGACTTCAACCCTCTGGTCAATTCTTTGATACCCAACTTGCTTATAAAGTTATAACCGCAGGATTAAAAACAAGCTCATCCTTACAAAATATAGTTAAAAAGCTACTACACCTTCAACTAGATAAAACTCAACAAATTAGTGATTGGTGTAAACCTCTTACCAAGGTTCAATTGCACTATGCTGCCGTAGATGCTGCCATATTACTTGACCTTTACCCAATTCTCCTCAAGAAGTTAAAGCAGGCAAAGTTACTCAAAATTGCCCGACTGGAATTTCAGTGTATGCCTGTTGTAGCTCAAATGGAACTTAACGGAATGCTATTTGACTTGTCCCGATGGCAGATACTGGGTGCAAAACTAGAAGCTGAAAAAACAGATGCTTTAAGCCAACTCAAGCAACTCCGTATTGCTAGCTCTCAGATGTCATTGCTGCCAGAACTGACAGATGCAGTAAACCCGAATTCACCTCAGCAAGTTTTGGCTGCTTTACAAGCTATTGGGATCAAAATTAACTCAACTAATCAAAGTAAATTAGTTTCTTTAGCTGCACAGTATCCCATAATTCAAGCATTGCTAGATTACCGCCGTCTATCCAAAATTATCGGCACTTTTACCGATAAACTACCCCAGCATATCCACCCCAAAACTGGGAGAATTCATCCCAACTATTATCAATTAGGGGCAAAATCCGGTAGATTTTCTTGCCGCAAACCACCTCTACAAAATATTCCCCGTGATGAAGCCGCTCGTAGCTGCTTCATTGCTGCCCCCGGCTATAAAATTATCAAAGCCGATTACTCCCAAATAGAACTACGAATTATGGCTCGGCTTAGTGGTGATACAAAGATGTGCCAAGTCTATCGCCAGGGGGCTGACTTACATCGATTAACAGCATCTCTAGTAACTGGAAAACATATCAATGAAGTGACTGAGGAAGACCGCAGACTAGCAAAAGCAATAAACTTTGGATTGATTTTCGGTATGGGCGCTGCCAAACTCCAAATTTACGCCCAAGTAAAATATGGAGTAGCAATGACATTAGAACAAGCAAAAGCTTTCTCTAAACGATTCTTTGAAGCTTATCCTGGAATAGCTAGGTGGCATGAAAACATCAAACGTAAATACATCCAAGGCATTAAGGAAAGTCGTACACTAGCAAATAGACGACGGAGATGGGTAAACAAGCCCCGACTATCAGAGCTATTTAACCATCCAGTCCAAGGTTTAAATGCCGATATCAACAAATTAGCTATGGTAAAACTTTCAATTCCATTAGCTAAATTCAGAACAAAACTCATCTGTGTAAGACATGATGAAATTGTACTGGAATGTCCAGAGACTGAAGTTGAGCAAGTTAGCAATATATTACACAATTGTATGGTTGCTGCTGCCCAAAAGTTTCTCAGTCCTATTCCAGTTGTTCTAGATATTAAAACATCAAATAGCTGGTGAACTATCCCAACTTGCCGAGTACGACTGAAGTTGGATTCGCAGTAAAGCTATTCTGAGAAGATTTGTCAAAAACTCAACTGCCCTCCTCACAGTATAGCTCGTGCAAAATGTGGTTAGAGGGCGTTTCGTTTTTGATCCGAAGCACTATCCCCGCCCTATCTCAATACCGTTTAGTTAAGGACATTTATCTGTTGGGGCGGGCTGTTCTTGAGCAGGGGGAGAAAAAAGGCTTAACCCAAGCGTATTTCACCCTATCCACTATTTCTGGCTATTCCTGAATCGGTATTCTAGCCATTATAAATAACGGAACTATTTTAACTATATCTGCTTACGCAGATTTAGAGTGAATCAAGAGTTTAAAACCCGCTTAATTGGGTTTTATTGGTGTGTCTATAAACTCTGTGACTAACAAATACCTGATGTAAAAAATGAGTTTTAATATTTACATATTTGAGGTGCATTAATGTCTAATCCCCGGATTTTAGGGGCAAGAGAAATTCATCTAATTTCACTCTACAGTCACTGGGAATTTGGTATGAAACCAGAAGAATTTTATGCCAAATGGGATGTGAGTTATGAACAAATTGCCTTAATATGCTGTCGTTCCGATTCTACGGTCAGAGGTTGGTTTAAGCAAGGTAAGTTTAGACGCTATCCTCAGCCTAATGATTTACGACATTTGGCATTCATGGACTTTTTACTGGAACATTTTGAAGAAGTTCCCGAACAACTTTGGCAATTGCTATGTCTGACTCATTCGCCTTGATATCAATAACATTTCTATTCTACATATAGCAATCTGGTTTGATTACTGAAAGGTTTTTAAAACAAAAACTTTGTCCTGCAAGGTTTTCAGACTCAGTACACAATATTTCATTCTAGTCGGAACGCTATATATCTGTCCAATAAATCTAATGCACGCATAATTCTAATTGTCAATATCAATTTGACCTGTCTTTGAGTATACCTCCTCGTTTAAGGTAAAATTTGGCGATTTTAAAGCACATAACATGGTTATTTTACAGCATTTTTAAGGGGTAGAATATGACTTATTCTGAGCAATTAAAACCGTGGTGTATTGTCCGTGATATTCCCAATCAAGAAAATATTGTTGTGAAAAGATTCCGCCGACGTGATGATGCTGTTGCTTATCTGCAAGTGTTGAAGCAGTCAGCGAGAGATATTGCTTTTAAAATCATTTTTAAGGCTCAAAACGTCAATATGCCACGGCAAAATGAAGCTTTGAACGGTTCGTTTTGAGAAGATTTGAAAATCATAAAAATACTAAGTTAAAACATCCTCTTCTTCTGGATCAGCACTCATAACAGCCCGTTCAATAAAGGTAGGGACTTGGGCTAAAATAGGCTGAAGATTACCAACAACAGTGGCAAAGGTGTTTATATGATCGCAAGAAGGCGGGCGGGTACGCCATCGCGCTCATCTGCTTTGCCGCTCCCACTCTCATCAACCACCATGCTCCCCTCCCGGAGGGAGTCAGCCCTTTGGGCTATCGCAGTCCTAAAACTGACCGACAAGTGTTTGCTCCCGCAACTGCACTCTCATAGCGTGAGTGTGAAAGCGCAGATATTACACTCACGCTATCACACTTCATGTAGTGCCAGGGTGCGTTCATCAAGGTTCTGTAATGTTTGTGCATCATTCATTTGAACAATGACAATTGACCAGGAGAAATATTGCCTCGTCGGAATCGATGGTAGTAAAGATGACAACCACTTTATATAGACAACAACAACCAATTCTACAACGTGGAAAGAACAACAACAACAGCCCTAATTTTTACGTTAGGGTAGAAACAAATTAATTTCCACAACGTAGAAAATGACCAAGGTAGAATGGGCGATATCCCCTCACACAGAGTTACGATTTAGCTGTGTCTTCGACCCTAAAACCTGCTTACCCATAGAGCCAATCCAAAGATTTTTGAACTACTGTAGAAAGCGACAATTAGCACCGAATACAGTAAGTACATACGCTTATCGACTGGTAGACTTTTGGCGCTGGCTAGAATCCAAATCTCTCAACTGGTATGACGTTGGGTTAAATGAATTAGCAGACTTTGTGAATTGGTACTTGCTAGGTGGTGAAGTTAAAGAATCTGGTGAAAATGTTAGAGAAATTGTTGCCAAAAGAAGTCCTCGCACTGTCAATCAAGCAGTCACCGCCATCCAAGAATTTTATACCTATCACACAATTGAAGGCAGGATTGAAGAAAAACATTTCACTCTACTAGCGCATGGTTGGGGAAAACGAGGAGGCTTTCTTAGAGGAATCGCTAAAAGCAATCCTGATAAACGCAAACGCATCAAAATAAAAGAACCGAAACTCTTCAGTGGTTGTCTATTAGATGAAGAAGTCGCAACCTTAGCCAACGCCTGTACAACTTATCGAGACAGGTTAATGATCATGCTGCTGCGCTCAACAGGAGTGCGGCGGGGAGAACTGTTAGGATTACATTTGGAAGATGTCAAGGACTTAGATTTCAGCGGACGCATTCGGATTGTACGCAGAGAAAACAATCCTAATCGCGCAATGGCTAAAGGAAGAGAACGAGAAATCCCCATTATTTACCATCGTTCAGCTATTCAAGAGACCTTTCATGCCTACTTACTAGAAGAATATCCGCCTCAAGCCGAAACTTTGGGAGGCGGGATGTTATTCGTCAATTTATCAAGTAAATGGGTAGGGCAAGCGATGTCCTTAGTTCGCTTAAATAAACTATTTGACCAACTCCACAAACGAACAGGAATTAAAGCATATCCCCACTTATTTCGCCATACCTTCGCTACTAGAATGCTGCAAGACAATTATCTTGACCAATATGTACAACAGCTTTTAGGACATCGTTCAATTGCCACAACGAAAGACATTTACAGTCATGTTCTCGATGAAATGACCCTAGACCAATACTTAAGAGAAGAAGAAAATTAATGGCAGAAGCATTTGCACCGCAAGCATTACAGGAGCGAATTGCACTTTCTGAGTTAGGAAGACAGTGGATTAATGATCCTTTGATGAATCAAGATGTTTGGTCACTGTTAGAATTGGGTTATAGCCAAGAAGAATGCCGAATTAATGGACATTATCATCTCTACTTTCACAAGTTTTCACTGCCTTGGTTAAAACGGCTGACTCAACTAACCATTAAAGCCAGCGTTCGAGAGCGATATTCCCTCGGTCGGATTATTCATCGAGTTGGCTGTTTAAACCATTTAGATCGTTTTTTATGTAAGTATGGATATACACAACCCCAATCTTTGACAGAAGCACTCCTCCATCAATTTATTAGCGAAATTAATAGCGGTAATCGTCAGAATGCGATTACTTACGCCCTCAATCTTTGGAAAGAAGAACAATGGCTGGAAATTGCCTTTACCCCCATTAAACTCAAAAAAAAATCTCCTAAAATTGAAACAATTCCAGAGGAAGTACTTTACCAAATCTACGAAAAGTTTGACTTATTCCCCCCGACACTTGAAAGACTTTTTCGCTTGCAATTGGTGTTAGGCTGCCGCATTGGAGAAATTCTCACTATGCCACGCCATAGCCTGAAACAGGAAGGTGACAAATGGTTCTTACTACGTTGGGTTGAAAAACGCAAACACTGGAGGTTTGTTCAGATTCATCCTCTAGTAGCTGAATTAGTTCAAGAACAGCAGAGATTTCTTGATGCTCAATTTGGGAGAGATTCTGAATTCGATAAACTATTTTGTACCGTTTATACTCATCATCAAAGTATTCCTTGGGCTGATAGAGAATTAGACACAACACTGTTCTATAAACCCCAAACAATTACCAGATTGAGAATTAGTAACTGGCTAATTAATTTTCGAGAAGTAGCAGACTTAAAAGACAAACATGGCAACAGATTTAAACTAACTAGCCACATGTTTCGCCGCACCAAAGCCAGCATTATGGCTCATTGTGAGGTAGAGGATGAGTATATCGCCGCCGTACTAGGTCACGGTTCCTTAGATATGCTACCTCATTATCGTCAGCGTTCGCTTATCAGGTTAGAAAAAGAAGCTAATCTCAAAGGTTATGTGGATATGTATGGTCGAGTTACTTCTTTTAAACCGAGAAAAACTAGGTATGAAAAATTAGCTAATCTCCTCAAAGTTAGTACACCTCTGGGAGAATGTCATCGTCCAACCATGTTAGGAGATTGTCAACATCGCTATGCCTGTTTAAGTTGTCCTCATCATCGGATAACGCCCGAAGATAAATCCCAGTTAGAAGCTGACTTAAACTACTTGCAGCAAGACCTAATTCAAGCTCAAAAAGATGGACAGTCAAGACGAGTGACTGAGATTGCTAACTTATTAGCTTTAATCAAAAATCGTTTTGATGGCTTGTCAGAATTACAACATCTTCAAGGGCAGAAAACTAATGGGTAAACGCAAGCATCCACCGATTTCAATTCACCAAACCCTTGACGGTAATTTACAAGTAAATTGGTCAGATAACTATAATCACGAATTCGTTTGTCCCCTTTGTAATCGCGGACGATTGAGCCATTTTTATTACGACAAGACAACACTGTGTCAAATTCAATTAAGCTGTGAAGCTTGCCACAAATCCACTCCCCTCTCTTGCCAACTGACAAAATCACCACCCATCTCAATTCATCAAACGCTTGACGGTACTTTGTCAGTCAATTGGAAGACAGATTATGCTGGCGAGTTTATTTGTCCCAACTGCAATCAGGGAAAAATTAACAATTTTCATCACTCTCAAAAACCAATTTGTAAACTTAGACTCGAATGTGATTTATGCTCTCAGATAACCAACTTAACTTGTGAAGTTCCTCAACACCCACCTATCTCAATTCACCAGACCCTTAACGGTACTTTACAAGTCAATTGGAAGACAGATTATGCTGGTGAGTTTATCTGTCCTCAGTGCAATCAGGGACAACTCAACAGATTTTCTTACTCGAAAGGATCTGTTTGCAAACTGAGATTGGGATGTGATTTTTGTCATCAAGTAACATACCTGACTGGTAAATTTAAACATTTACCAATTTCCATTCACCAAACTCTTCAAGGAACTCTATCAGTCAATTGGGCAGAACAGTATGTTGGCGAATTTATTTGTCCTCAGTGTAATCAGGGACAAATCAGCAAATTTCATTATGACGATGGACTTAGTTGTCAACTCAAACTAGGATGTAATTCTTGCTCCCTTAAGACTCTGCTTTGTTGTCAAGTTCCACCTCAGTTTCACGGTTATCGCCAGCATTTAGTTTGCCCTAATCCCCTGTGCCATCAAATTGGCCCTGATGGACAGAAAGGGTGGATTTACGAGACCTTTCAAACAACTAGCAGCCAGAGTAATTGTCGCTGTTACTTCTGCCACATAAATTTTCACCCTAACGCCACAAGTTATGGCAGTTGGGTTGGGTATCAACAACAAGAAACTTTATTGAATTTCTGTTTTGATGATGATGTTTGGGATTTTCGCCATTTTATCAAAAACTCACCTGTGAAAATCCTTAACTTTAAGTCAATTAAACCTGAGTGGTTTCGCGTCCTAGTCAAGCAATATCTATATTCTTTACTCAAATCAGGTAGGTTTTCTGCTAGTGCAAAACCGATGAATTCTCTTGTGGCTTTGCGTCAGTTTAGTCAAATTTTGAAGCCAAATAATATCCACCACCTCCCTGAGATTAGCCGGGAACTAATCTTAGCCTTTCTCTACCTCAACCAAAGTAACTGTAGTCGAACCATTCGAGAAAAGCTATATAACCTCAAAGATTTTTTTGATTTTTTCGGATTAGAATCTCAAAACTTAGTTCGTCATCGAGATATTCCTAAACAGACCATTCAGGATGTGGATTGGTTGGATGAAATCACCCGTCAAAGGATTAAACAGCATCTTGACAAAATCCCTGCTCCTGTTGCTCGTCACTACTTGGTGCAAGAATATACAGCTGCTCGTCCAGCAGATATCTGTCAGATGGCTTTTAATTGTTTAGTTGAAGAAAATGGTCAATGGTATATCAAGTTTTATCAGCATAAAGTGGAACGATGGCACAGACTACCTGCCCCTCGTGAAATTAGACAAGTCATTGAACAACAACAGCAATGGATTAGGAAAAACTTTGACTCTGATTACCCCTATCTGTTTTGTCATTTTAGAAGTATTAAACAGAGTTCTTACCCCTCGTTTCCTAGTCTTAAACCATTACCCAATTCCCCGCAAGTAACAGCAAGTGGAAATCCAATGGTTCGTCTTATTCGTCTGTTGATAGAGCAAGAAGACATCCGTGATAGCAATGGTCAAAAACCCTACTTTACAGGTAAGATTACCCGCGCTAGTCGCCTGCAAGAAGTGAGGGCTAAACATGGAATGGAAGCAGCTCAACTCTATGCTGACCACCTCAGTAGTGAAACGACATTTCAGCACTATGCGCCTCCCACTAGGGAGCAAGTAGCGGTAGTAGATTTACCTTTTCAGGAGCTGCTGCTGAATTCGCAAAACCGCTTCCTCCCCTGGCAAACCTTACCTGAAAGCCTCCTCAAAAACCCTTCATCTCACGAACTCGACCTGGAAATTACACCTCGTCTGGTGGTCTATGGCCACTGCACCCTTGACCCCAAAACAAACTGTATCTACAATCTCTACCCCAAATGTTACGGCTGTAGTAGTTTCCGCCCCAGTACGAGCAAATTACCCCTTTATGAACGGCAATATGCTGGAGAACACAAACGCATGGAGTCAGCTAAACAAGCTGGGGCAGCCCTGGCCTATGAAGAATCCAAGGCTACCCTAGAAGCAATGGATGAATGGCTATCAGATTTGAGGAAAGTTGCTAATGGCGAAGCAACCTAATCGAGAAAAACAGACTGCTGTCCTTCGGTCAGCCCAACAAAAGCGAAAAGAGCAGAAACGTGAACAAGTGTTTCGCGCTATTGAAGAGATTAAAAAAAGCGGTAAACCCTTGACCTTCCCTAACATTGCTCAAGTCGCTGGTTGTTCGATTTCTTACCTCTACAAATGGACGGAATTAACTGAATACATTCATGATTTACAGTCGCAAAAAACACAGCAACTCAACTCATTAGAGTCGAAGCAACCTGGGCCTCATAGCCTCAAAACTCTAAGCGAAGTATTCAAGCAACGGATTCGAGAACTGTCAGATGAAAATAGAGAATTAAAGCGACAGAATCAGAACTTGAGGGGTCATGTCGCTGAAATCTTCGAGTTGAAGTCCGAATGTGAACGTCTGCGAACACAAATTAAGCAGTTGACCACACCTGAGTCATCTCCAAAAGTTGTTTCTCTGAACTCGGTTCCTAAGAAGTCTGATAATGGCGAACTCAAGAATATATCTCAAGAAATTACTCATTTAATTACCGAAATGGGCATCAAAATCGGTGTTAGATTAAAACAGGAAATAGCCAAACACGAGCCAGAGAGAGTGAAGTTGGCAATATCCGCCTTTGAGCAATACCGAAGCCATAATAGCATTGAGAATCCTGGTGCTTGCTTGCTGGCAATGATTCGTGATGAAGCTGAACCTAATGTTCCTCTCAAAGCGATGACTCCTCTTGAGGATGAGTTTGAACGTTGGTATTGTCAGGCTATTGAAGGTGGTTTCTGTCAGGATGTTCCAAAAAAATATTTACCCATACAGCAAGGAGAAATTCAGGTTAGAGTAAACAATGATAAATTTTCATCAGGTTATGAACTACTCTCCTGGCAAATAGCTAAAGCGAAAATGGAATTAGATGAAGATTCATCAATATCTTGACTCAGGGTCAACTCTTTTATACCCTCGCTTTTCCCTTCGCTCTTGCAGTTTGTAGTAAGTTATTAACGCGGCTTGGTAATCAGGGCAATCTAAATCTTTTGACTTGCCAAACCCCCGATAGATAGCACTGCCCCAAGTTTTAGTGATCGTCCACTCTCCAAATAGGTAAGGGCATTGGGTTAAGGTGTAGAATCGCGTATCTCTTTGCCACTTCGATTGAAGCCATTTGTCAAGTTCGTAGGCAATTTTTACAGTCATCTCAACCATGTTTTTGCTTCGCTGGGAGCAAGACTCTATTAACCAACACAGTGATTTTAATAATTAGGCACTGAAAAGTGCGGTAATGAGTCAAAAAAAACTAGTTACATTTTGTAAATTTTTCTGCTTTGTTAAAAGGGAGTTATCAGAGGTTACGTTGTAGAAGAATTTAACAAAAGTCAGTCACATCAAGGCTTCTACGACGTGGATTCTACATAAAGCACTACATAACGGGGCAAGATTTTCTAAGCGATTGTCAGAAGGATCAAAATTAAAGTGGTGTACCTGAAGTGTATAGACTCGGCGCTGGGATAAAGTTAGCTCTGGTGGCTTTTGTCCAGGACGCAGGCAAACGCGATTGCATCTAGTACAGCGCCAATCAAAAGATTCTTTGATAGAGGTGGCGATTTCTTTCCAATTCTGGGGATAGCGGCTGGTACTCATGAAAATACTTGAGAGAGCAACAACATGAGGTAATTCTAATCGATTAAGTACTCTTAAGTGGTATCTGTGGCACAGAAACCTGTTTAGAACTTTGACGAGTATAGTACAGACAGCTTTTATACCAACAATAAAATCAGGACTAAAAGTGATTGAGAAGTGGTGAGGCAGAAAGCGATCGCTTAACTATCTCCTAAGTACAAAAGAATATTTATTACGCTTTCAATAATATTAATATTTAAAGCTGCTATTTTTTTGAACAAAAAAAATTCTAGCACTCGTGAGAGAAATTAAGCTGGTGTTATGCCAAAAATCAACAAGTGTGTAGGTGTATTTAAAATTAATAAAAATACTAACTTACCGAATGATATGATCCCGTATTTTCGTTAAATTCCCATCCCATACCCGATTTATCCTTCCCCTTGCACCATGCCACAAAAAGCGGTGGGTGCAGCTTATTTCGCTGCTCACGTATAGTTTCTACGCTTACACCAAGTCTTGAAGCTAAACCTTCTTCCGTCAACGGTTGGATTCGGGGAGTATGCCCTTGATAGGATGAATTGTTGTAGTACGATTTCTTGCCCCGCCCTTGTTGGTTATTGAGATGATTTTGAATTTTAATAATCGCCTCAGTAAACTGTGTCATTCGGGCTGTTATCCCCTCAATTTTTTCTTCTAAATCGGCGAGATTATGGATTGCTTCGGTTTCGTTGCTATTAGATTCACTTGAAAATTGTGACTCCAGCTTATCAAGTCGTGAGCAAATAGCTAATATCGTTTCATTCGTAGGATCTATGTTACTATTGTTACTAATAGCTAGGTATTCCTCAACACTTGCCTTAATCTTAGAGTCCAAGCGTTTATCTAAATTATCGCCACCAATTGCATCAAGGTTATCTATATCATCTAGGTAGAGTTCGATAAATTGGGTCAGCGTGGCTGTTGCCGTCGTCCCTTTCGACTTACAACGGGCGATAAACTGCTCCCACATCTTTTGGTCGCAGTTAAAAGATGCCAGTTTCTTGTTTTTCCCTGTTTGGCTCATGTCTAGGTAATGTCTAGGTAAATCTGGACTGGACACGACTGAGTGAGCGTGTCATCCATCTTGATAACTACCTTGACACTATCATTTTGGAGCGCATGAGTGCGCCCGCCGGAGACGATGGTCTCCGACCGACCGGAGGTCATCGCCTCTACCAAAAAGCAGTCAGATTACTACTGTCTGCAACAGTTAGTTAGCCACTGTTGGAGTTGTTCAGGAGTCGTTGGCGCACGCACAATTTGAGCAAAGCCTGTTATCGCTTTTGTAGCCAAATCAGGGGGTGACTTCCTGGCTAACGCATCCATTTAGTCAATCATATCTGCCAACAAATTTGTCATCTCTGACTGACCTTGTTTACGGTTATCGTCATACTGGATCAGCACATCTAGCTTGACATGACGGCTGACTTTTTGCGTCTTTCGCACATCCCCTTGGGTTGCTTCCAAAAGAGTTGTAATCCCACTGTGGCGGATGCGGTGGGGTGACATTAACTTTTTTACACCAGCGGCATCAAAATAATTAACAACAATTTTGCGTATGCCGTCCCCAGTGAGGCGATGCCCTTTGCTGCGGTTATCAAGGGCGATAAATAAGGGTGAGGAGGCGGTGATATTGCCTCGGACTTGCAACCAATCACAGATAGCATTAACTGTTGCTACTGATAGTTTTACCCATTCATCATTCGTACCTTGCCCTTTTCCCAAAATCCGCAACCTGCTTTCGTGTGGGTCGAAGTCTTTAATATTTAATTGACTCACCTCATTGCGTCGCAGTAAATTTTCCCACAACAGCCGCAACAGCGCATAATCTCTTTGACCGTGAACAGTTGAGCGCTCAATTAGCTGGATTACACTATCGATGGTTTGGGCATCCACCCCAGAGGTATCTCGATATGCTTTTACCTTTTCCAACTCCACATCTTCTAGCGTATAGCTACACACACCTAGCTTGCGGGCAAACTTCACCAGCGATTTAATGCTGCTGAGGCGACGGTTGACCGTTGCTTCCTTCAACCCAATAGCCAGTAGCTTGGCCTTATATTTCAACACCACCGCCACCGCCCGTTTCTCGGTGAGGTGCAAAAACTCCAACACGCTGTCAGAATTCGGCTCAATACCAGTCATCGCCACAAAAAATTTCCGCAAATCTTTCTGGTATTCGCGCCGGGTGCTGGGTGCGCGAATATTGGCGAGCATCAAAGCGATGACATCCCGTTCGTCCTCCGTTGCAGCAAAATACCGCTCAATTGGGGCTAAGAGAGATTTTTTTAATGACTCTACCGCCGAGTCAAATCCGGTATCATCGTTTGCTTTTGGGGATGCCCGTCTGGGAGAATATGGAGTATCAGACATAGCATTGGGCGCGAAAAGGGTAATTTTCGATATCAAACCTATTCTCTCTCGATTTGCCTTGCCTGACTCACTTTGGCGCGATAAATCTTCCATTAAACCAACACAATCTGAATGTTGCTAAATATACTGCTGTGGTATTAGTGCTATTCGCTTGTTACTCAACGCTTGATTGTACTACGTTATGTATTTTAACTGAATTATGATAGATGCAAAAATTAAACCATCCCAGTGGTTGGAATGGTTTAAGGGAATTATCAATTTTTCTTACTGCTCCTTTTGCTTATAGGAGGCAACCAATTGTTGTTGGCGACAATTCAGGCATTCCTTTTAACTTGACAGTTTCGGCGACTTGGTTGTTATTTTGGCGTAATGAAAAGATAGGATTGCCCGTTAGCTTGATTTGAGCTTGATGCTATTAGGGTTGCGCTTCCAAGATCCGACCTATACTTCTTGGCGATAGTGCTGGCAACCCCCTGCGAGTAGCTTCTTCAGCAACTTGCATATGGTAATGGTGCTTTGAACGACTGGGTTTTCGGTTCTTGCTCCATTCGCTGATTTCGACAATTTTGCTCGCCTCTGCGCTCTTGCACTTTTTAGGTCTGCCTGCGTTCACACCTAATACATTATTTATCTTTGCGATCGCATCTTCCAAGGTTTCCGATGTTATGGTACTTGATGTCCACTTTTTCTTCCAGTTTGTTACTGTTTGCTTCGCTATACCAAGTTTTTTTACTATATTTTTATGATTTTCCCCACGATTAAGCTCTAGCAGGATGTTTGCTCTCTTGATCATTTCATCGCTGCCGGTGGCTGCTATATTCTCTAATACTTGCTTTTCAATAGGATTCAATACTTGAATATGAGGCATTTTAGTATTTACCCCGCTTAAACCTACAATTTTGCCAAATCGGATGAAGTCTGATATACTTTTTTTGTAGAGTTCATTTTTCCTAAATATTCACTCAAAGCCCTGTTTGCAGCAGGGCTTTGAGGAAAAAACAACCCCACCTGTTACTAAAACAGGACGGAACTTTGTTTTGTCAATTTAGTTATCTAGACCCATCATATCATGAGTTTACCCAATTTGACAAATCTATCTTTAGATAGATGCTTTTTTTTAAATGCTAGTGCGCTAAATATCTCTTCAGTCGTATTGGTTTTCAATGGGTTGGGAATAATAGTTTACTGCGCGAGAAAATTCTCTCCCTTGAGTTTTTCTGGTAGTTAATCCTTTGCTATTTACAAGATTTAATTATTTTTTAAAATTGTCACTTTTTCCAAGGTATGAAAGTGCTATAAGTCTTGCTGGTTAAGATTTTTCTGCTTTCTGCTTAGGTTTTTCAAGATTGAACTTATCTGTTGAGTGACAATTTGTGACCCGGAGTATAAATATGTCTCTTGTGCAGAATCCGGTAATTGTATATATTTCTCCTGCGGAGTTGGTTGTTCATCCGAAGCTGATAGAAATATATGGTGAGAATGAAGATCGTCCAGCTTTAGAAAAAAGTATCTCTGAAAAAGGGATTCTTGAATCTTTAAAAGTATCTGCACGTACTGGTGTCAATATAGTCTTGGCAGGTAAGTGTCGCTTGCAAATAGCTCGCCATTTAGGGATTTCCACTGTAAAAGTGGAATTTGTCGAGTCTGGTTCGCCTGAAGAAGATTTGAAACTAGTGCTTGACTTTAATCTCCACCGGGAAGGTGGGAAGACTCATTACCAGAAATTTCACGAGGGGCAGTACTGGGAGAGCGTACTTCGTCCCCAAGCGAAAGAAAGACAGAGGGAAAGCGCTCGTCGTTTGAATCAATCGAATGATTCAAATTTGAATCATTCGGTAAATGAGAGTAAGTCTCAATTAGGTAAGGGCAAGCGAGTGATTCAGGAGGTTTCGGAGAATCTAAATATAAGTGTTGGTAGTTATCACAAGGGTAAGAAAGTTTTTGAATTAATTTCTCAATTACGAGAACTGGAAAAATTTAAGGCAGTTGTTGCACTGGAGATGGAATTTAACCGGAGTATTGATGCAGCATACAAGTTTGTTTGCAATCAAGATATTTGTAACCAGGTAATAGACCTTCTGGAGGCAGATGAGATAGGTAGTATAGGCGATGGTATTGCTTGGATGCGAAATGGCGAACGCAATCCGTTTCGACGTTTCCAGCTTGACCAAGTATATCAATTCAAGAAGAGACTGCGGCCCGAGTTGGAAATTGTGGGACGGGTTATTGGTATAACTAATGAGTTTGTTGTGTTTGGATTAAGGAATTTAGTGAATATGAACCTAGAAATTGTGAATTTACGTCCGCGACAGATTGATGCAGAGTTGCAAGATGAACCATCTGCGTCACAGAGAAAAAGAATATTTCACTTAATGCAAAAGTTTAGTGATGTTTTCCCAGTTCAAGTGTCTTTGACGGAGTTGTTGAAACTTCCGAATTTAACTGATAAAGAGGAGGTTTTATTGCGGATGTATGAGTCTGACGTATTTGAAAAAACGTGGGAAGATTATAAGACCCAAATGAAAGCAATGGAAGTTTCTACAAATAGAAAAAAGGATAAAATTTGTGCTGCATAGGTAGCTGTGGGCTGCTAATTTAGTAGAGAATTTGTCCCACAATTTAACATTACTTACTAGATTAGCATCTCAATACTGATTACAGTACAAGTTAACTTTTTTGAGTGCTGAACTCGTATAAAGATATTTGACTGTTTTTTGTTTTTTAACTCGGTGGTGGAGTATGAGTAATTTCATCTTCACCAGTTGTACTAATAAGAGCCAATGTGGGGTGACGCTTGTGGGTGTTACTAGCTTTGCATTGTTATCCCAAAACTCTTTTGTCGATTTAGTGACAACTTCGCTAGAACTGCCTCATTTAAATAATTACCAAAAAAAAGTTGGGTAGTCGCATTGTTGTTGGTGAAGCGTGTTGGACTAAATGCTAGTCTAAGCCTACGTATGTCTAAGCCTAAACAAGTATAAACCTTTGTTTGCTTTCAACCATGAGACGATTACCAGTCGCCTCCAACAAGCGGATAACCAACCGCTTAATTCAAAATAAAATTTCAAATTTAGGCTAACACATTTTGACCAACAGCGAGACTACCTGATGCACAAAAATCATCAGGACAGTCACTCATGTACCAAGAAAATTTCTCTTCAGATGTCGAGAACAAGCCCCAATTAAGCCTTTCACAGCCTTCAAAAAAGAAAATCAAACCCCACCTACCCGCAGAATCCGTGGGTAAACGCTACGTAGAGCGTTTTTGGCATCCATTTGGGGCGATAATTGCCCCTTCTTTAGTAGAAGGTGCAAAACCAGCATGGCGCACTATCGATTATTACCTCCAACCCTCCCAACTGTGGAACCTGCACCAGGACAAGTCGAAACTAGTAGGTCTGCGCTTTAACGACACAACTCGTTACGCCACAATCGATTTAGACTTAGAAGGCGACTACCATAACATTGAATCCATAAATCGCATCAAAGCAGCGTTAGAGGACATCGGCATAGTCGATATCATCATCCTCCAGTCCAGCTTTAGTGGCGGCTATCACCTGATCCTAAGCTTCGCATCCCCCCTACCCACCTTTCCCCTAGCCTGCGCCCTAGAGATTACCTTAAGAAACGCAGGCTTTATCCTCCGCCAAGGACACCTAGAAATCTTCCCCAACACCAAATTATATAGTGCCAAACAAATAACCAACTACAAAGCCATTCGTTGCCCCATGCAACCGGGTAGCGGGTCATTTTTACTTAATGACGACCTACAACCAATTAGCGACTCAGTTTCTATCTTCCTCGATTATTGCGATCGCGCGGCCAGTCGGCAAGATTTAACTAAACTAAAACGGGTAGCGAACAAAGCCAAAAAACAAATTTCACGGGAGAGATATCGCAAGCAAGAATCTGCTGACGTTGCACAGTGGCGTGCCAACTGGGAAGAAATCATCACCACAGGCTGGACAGGAAAAGGACAAACAAACACCCTCCTACAAATCTTTGTAGGCTACGGAATCGTCTTTTTAGACTTAGAGAGTGATAAATTAGTCGAATTTTGCCTTACTACCGCAATTAACGCCCCAGGCTACAGCCAATATTGCCGACACCAACACGAAATCGAAGCGAGAGTGAGGCATTGGGTAGAATCCACAATTCGCAACAAATGGTACAGCGCCTACATTAGTTATCCCGAAAGGTTGTTGGGTACATTCGCCAACAGCTTTGCAGAAGCCATAGCAGGCATTAGCAACATAGATAAACCCAAAGATAACGTAATCCCATTTGACCGTCGTAAGCAACAGAACTGGGAACGCAGCCAACAAGCCCAAAAACGCATCCAGATAGTAGTAAGGGCAATAGAGTGGGATGGTGCGTTCCCAGCAGGTGCTACTGAACGAGGGAAAGTGATACGTGCTGAGTATAAACGCCGCTTTCACAAAACTATCTCACAAGAGACACTACAAAAGCACTTGCATTTGTGGCATCCCACACGCTACATCTTAGACCCGTGGGCAGAAAATAGCTTAAACCCTTATCAATCAAGCAATGACGGGCAATTTAATAGCTTTCAAAACTCATTTGCAAAACAAAGTGCTGAAAACCCTTATCAAATCCAGAATGACGGTCATTCTCTTTATATGAAGGTTTTTTGTAATTGCCTACCTCCTGCTGCCGATGCCCCTACAGGGCAGTTGGCAGTAGCAAGTTTTGAAGAAGTTGCTAAGTCTGAAGGAGAATTTTTTGTACCACAGCTACAAGATGAATCTGACGAAATTAATTTTAATTCTGAAGAATTGAATTTATTACAACCAGAAGATTTGTCGTTAACTTCAGGTGTCAATAATTCTGATAATTTATTAGTTTCTCCAAATATTATACAATCGGCTCAAAACGTTAATCAAAGTAATTCAGATAAGGATTTTAAATACCTCTCTACCCCCAGCGCGACTGAGAATTATAATAATAAAAACTTATTAATCAATTCTGCCAGTATTCCACCTACCGCACCTACATCTGCAATTGTGCCGTCTGAAGCGTCACAAAAAGCCGAAGTTAGCGAGCAAAGTATATCTTCAGGCGATTCAGCAGCAACTCTCGCTTTATCAGAATTGAAGAATCTGACTAAGTTGCGACTCCAAGCAGCATCCCACGCCAAGCGTGTAGCTAGAGAGTACTGCCTAATTGCGCGACGCTTGATAGGAGGCAGGGAACGCGAAAGACTGGAGCAGAGTGCCAAAATGCAATTCTATCTCGATTCAGGTAACAAAACCCTAATTGCAGAAGCCAACGAGTGGGCAGCTGCTAATCCTGGGTGTTTACCGTTTTCGTTGGAGTTAGCGTTTCAAGAAGGTCAGACGTGATGGCTGGATTTTTCTGGTTGTTTATTTTTTTGCTGGCATAGGCGCTGAAATAATCTTTCACTTTTTCATCCCCCACCCCAGCATTGAGAGTTTGGGAATTCAATGCTAATCTGTATTTGATAGTTTGGATAGTAATGTAAAAAGATAATTTTTTATAGCTAGTTAAGAATATTTAACAAAAAAATATTACTCATAATTTTTTTACTCAAATATTTTGAATTAAGAAAGAAATTCCTTTTTAGTCATTACTAGTTAAGACTAACCAGCATTTATTAATTTGATATCGCTAGAGTGGGTGTATTTACAGGAGATGAAATCTTAAATGTTAGTCCTTATCGAGATAGCAACTAATCCTACATATACAAAATATATCCAAATTTCTTTGGTGGCAATAATACTTGGCGGCTTTCTACTAGCTACAATTGTTGGTTCAATTGGCTGGTATATCTCTAAGCGCCCTGCTGGTTGGGAAAATGCAGAGACTCCAAACTGGATTGTACAACTTACTAAAAATCTTAATAAACAGAAGTCATCGGATAATTAGAACTGAGATAGTTAGATGAAAATTTATTTGTGAAATTAAGTAAATTAACCATAAGTAAAAATCTTACAAAACCGTCATCATAATTTATCTAAAATTGTTTAATTTCCGATGTCTTTGTTAGCATTCTGCTACCTAAAGAAAGTTAACAAAGGAGAATATAAGCATGGAAGCAGAAGAAGTATTGCAGAGGTATGCAGCAGGACAACGTAATTTCTGTGGGATAAACCTTCAAGGAATAACATTATTTACCAATTAACACCTCATGTACAACGTCGTTAAGTACAAGCCTGAATTATGTTATAATTAATCAATCCCTTTAACAAAATAAAAGCTTATTTTGAACTTCCGTTTAGGGATTAAAAGGGGTATTGAATATTTGTGGTAGAAAAAGGTTGTTAATTTAAATTACATATGAGTACCTCTTCTTTATTTGGAATAGATTCTAGGGATCTTAAAGCATTTCAAAGACAACAAAAATATTTTCCTTATCGGTATGCTGTAGTTCGCAAGTATTTACCTAATTTTGTCAATAAATATCAAAAAATATACGCTGACCAACTAGCAGATTTTGCTATTTCACCTTCAGCAGATATGTTTAATGCTAGTACGTTACAAACTGATTTTTATGATTTTTTTACTGAGATAGTATGCGACACCCCTGGTAATACAACTTATGCAAAATATCTAAAAAAAACTTTTATAGAAGTTCCAAATCAAGCTCTTAATCCAGATTTTTTAGGTACAGAGATAATTGATGATGAAAATTCACCTATTGTCAACACTTGGAGAGCCAACATTCTCCATGAATTGAAGTTGGCATTAGCTTTTGTGAGTTTTTATAACTTAGGTAAAAATATTTTTGATTTTCCTCAATGTTTATTAGAGTCTTTTAAGAATACAAATATAGAAAACATTCCTTTACGGGATGTCAAACTGCCATATCCAGCTTTTTATTTACATTTTGGCTTGCAAAAGGACTTAGAGTTAGAACTTGGACATGTGGTTAACAGTGAATTTGTATATTCGTTGTCAACGAAAACTAAGCAAATCAATAGATATTACTTGGAAGGAGTATATGTAAAAGAAATAGCTAGCGGGGGGTTTGAATTAGCATTAATTGGTTCTCCCGAATTTCCAATTCTGAGTGATAATTGGCTTGAGTATCCAACCGAAGCACTTTCTATAAAAATTCCTTTAATTGATCCAAATATAACTATTGGAGAAGCTTTAGACTGGGAGATAATAGATTCTTCTGCTTCTCAAAAAAAAGCCATATTTAATTACCTACAAGAAAATAATTTAATTGATAAGATTGATATTGATTTTAATATAGAATTATTGAACGATTTTTTATTCTATGAATTTGAGGAATTTCATGATAATAAATATAATAAATTTATATTAAAAATTTTAAAGTTAGTTATTAATGCTATATTTTACATAACTAATTATCGCTTAACTGAAGAAATTTCAGAACAAATACCTAGATTTGTTCCCAATATTTTACGTAAACAATTAGAATCGGATGATATAGATACAAGGAGTAAAGCACTTTTAAAGCTAGATAAACAGGGATACTCACTAGTTAAAATATGTGGTAAGCGAAGTTGTAAAACAGGAGTTTTTTTAATTGGCGAAATAGGTAAAGTTGATAATTTTGAACAAGAAGAATTAGTCAGTAGTACTCAACCAAAAAGGCAGTTTAGTAGTTACCACAGAAGAAGGCATTACCGTCTTTGTGCTGTAGGCAAGAATCGTAGTGAAGAAGCATTGATTTGGGTTGAGTATGCCTATGTGCAAGGCACACTTCCATCTCAGGAAGGGTTACGAATTTATGAGTTTGATCAGCCAGAGACATCTGGTACAAATCTAGATAATTTGGATGGAAAAATCCTTAATAATAAGCAAATTTTGGAGATTAGGAATATGTTTGAGCTACGAGCTGCTACTATTAGTGAGATTGCCTACTTTTATAGACTACCAGAAGAAATTATTGAAAGAATTATAGTTAAGAAGCACCAATAAAAATACTAAATATTAACATGATTGAGTAAAAGTTTGTGATCTCAAACAAGCTCTTAAAATTTTAAATTTATTTCTTATAGAACCCATTTAGGATCTATTTTTCCGTTTATTAAGTCTTTTGTAAAGCGGGATTTGATACTTTTGCAGCATCAAATTATTTCTTGGATGCGATCACCCGCAGGCATTTCCAAAAACTAAGATTAAGTCTAGACAGCATTAGCCTTATATACTAATTATTGTGCCTGAAAAATTTGTGGGCGATCGCAAACGCTAAAAATAGACTATTGACCTCAGAATATTTTACGTTCTTCTAGATGAGCAAGAATATCTGAGCGATCGCGCCACACAGTCCGCAATTTTTTGTTGGCGGACATCTGTAACTGGTCGCTAATGTGGGGCGATCCAGGTTGAGTTGCATTACCATAGCT